>NZ_LSJW01000041.1:0-51280 GCF_001557335.1 Microbacterium sp. CCH5-D1 | reverse complement strand
GGCGACCACCGACGAGGCGATGGCACTCTTCCTGAACCGCGGCGTGTCCCGGATGCCCGTCGTCGACGACGAGGCCGATGACGTGGTGGGAGTGCTGTACCTCAAGGATCTCGTGCAGTTCGCCTACCGCGACGACAGTGCGTGGCGCGCGGCGTCGATCCGTCCGATCGCGAGGCCGGCGACCTTCGTCCCCGAATCGATGCGAGCGGAGACCCTCCTGCAGCAGATGAAGCGCGATGCCGTGCACGTCTGTCTGGTGATCGATGAGCACGGCGGGATCTCGGGTCTCGTGACTCTCGAGGACCTCATCGAGGAACTCGTCGGCGAGATCTCCGACGAGTACGATCAGGTATCGGCGGAGTTCGTCGATCTCGGTCACGGACGATACCGCGTGAGTGCTCGCCTCTCGCTCGAAGACGTCGGCGATCTGTTCGGGCTCGAGCTCGAGGACGAGGACGTGGATTCGATCGGCGGTCTGCTCGGGAAGGCGCTGGGACAGGTTCCCCAGCCCGGCGCCACGGCGACCGTGGAAGGTCTGGTGCTCACCGGCGGTGCATCGCGGGGGCGTGGACGAGGTATCGCGACGGTGTTCGTGGAACGTGCGGCGGGGGAACCCGACGCTTCGCAGGATGAAGGAGATCGAGACGATGACTGACGACACCCGAAGCGGTTTCGTGACCTTCGTCGGCCGCCCCAACGTCGGGAAGTCGACGCTCACGAACGCCCTCGTCGGCGAGAAGATCGCGATCACGAGCGAGAAGCCGCAGACGACACGTCGCGCTATCCGCGGCATCGTCAATCGCCCGGAGGGGCAGCTGGTCATCGTGGACACCCCGGGGATCCACAAGCCGCGCACGCTGCTCGGCGAGCGGCTGAACGACCTCGTGGAGCAGGTGCTGGGCGACGTCGACGTCATCGGATTCTGCGTTCCTGCGAATGAGAAGGTGGGCCCGGGGGACAGGCGGATCGCGGCATCCCTCGACGGGTACCCGCGCGCGAAGAAGATCGCGATCGTGACCAAGATGGATGCGGCCGGCCGTGACGAGGTCACGGAGCGTTTGCTGGAGGTCGATTCGCTGCGCGAGGACTGGGCCGCGGTCGTCCCGCTGTCCGCCCTCACCCGCGAGCAGCTCGACGTGTTGTCGGACGAGATCCTGACGCTGATGCCGAAGGGGCCCGCGCTGTACCCGGAGGGCATCACGACCGACGAGTCGCAGGAGGACCGGATCGCCGAGATGATCCGCGAGGCCGCTCTCGAGGGCGTGCGCGACGAGCTTCCGCATTCGATCGCCGTCGTCATCGACGACATCGCGCCGAGGGAGGGCACCGACCTCACCGACGTGCACGCATCCATCGTCGTGGAGCGTGACAGCCAGAAGGCGATCATCATCGGGCATAAGGGCAAGCGTCTCAGCGAGGTGGGCGCGCGAGCGCGTGCGGGCATCGAGGAACTGCTGGGGACGCGCGTCTTCCTCGGGTTGCATGTGAAGGTCGCGAAGGAGTGGCAGCGCGACCCGAAACAGCTCGGCAGACTCGGGTTCTGAGATGACATCCGGCACTACGTCGATGGCGGCGGGAAGGCCGCCGACCCCGACGACATGAGCGGCCGCAGCGAAGACCCGAATCCGCTGCGCGACGAGGTCTTCAGCCGGGTGTTCGACGAACACTGGGCAGCCGTTCGACACCACATCGAGGGCGTGGTCGGCGCCGAGGCCGAGGTCACCGAGATCGTCTCGGAGGTCTTCCTCCTCGCCTGGACGAAGCTGCGCCCTGCCCGTCCGCCGAGCCGGGTCTGGCTTCTGCGGGCAGCTGATCGGCGACTGGGTGACCGCTCCGGTCGTACGTCAGCACCGCACGGTGTGTTCGATGCCGTGCGTCTCGGCGTCTCCGGCGAGGAAGGTGAACCCGATCCTGTCGGCAGGGTGGCGGTCATGCGGGCTTTGGCTGTCCTCACTCCCCGCCAGAGGCGTATCATCATGCTCACGTACTGGGACGGACTCACGGTGGGGGAGATCGCGGAGTTGTCGCGCACTTCCGAGTTCCGGGTGCGGAAGTCGCTGGGACGTGCGCGGGAACGCCTGCGTGCGGAGCTGGGTCTGGAGGGGCTGATAACGGGTGATGATTGACGATGCCGTACTCGAACGGATGCTGATCGACGCCGATCCCGCACCGACGCCGCGTGAGGCGGCACCGGATGCCCTGGCTCTCGCGACCAGGGATCGTATCCTCCGCACGAGTGCGGCGCCTCGCAGGAGACGTCGGCGGGCGATCGGCTGGGCCTCCGGGCTGACGGCGGTCGCCGCATCCACCGCCCTGGCCTTCGCCGTCTTCTCGCCCCAGGGCGCCGCGGTGGCCGGGATGCCATCGCCTCTCGACTTCGAAGGCTCGACCACGGTCGCGCAGACGGTGGATGACGCGGACGCGGCTCTCGCCGGTCCGACCGGACCCGCAGCGCCGGAGCGCGCCGTGCGGACCGCCTTCTGGGGGTTCTCGGTCGAGGTCGAGGCGAAGGTCAGCAAGGTCGTCCCGCAGCTCTCCACGCTCACGTGGGAACCGGACGGCTCGGGCCGGATGACGATCGTCGCCGGCGTCCCCTACGATCCGGAGGACGCGGTGGCGAGCAACGCCGCCGAGGTGACCAGCAGTGGGGAGGTCGTCACCGACCTCGTCATGGCGCCGGGCGATTTCTACACCCCCTGGACGGACGTGCCGGGCGAGACGCGTCAGGACATGATCGCCATCCTCCGTGCCTTCGGCATGCCTGAGAACCCGACGGCGTACGACGTCGAGGTGGCTTTCACGTCGGTCCTCGACCAGTGGACGCTGACGAACGCGCAGCACCGCGAGCTGCTCGCGCTCCTCGAGGAGGCGCAGGGCGGGGAAGCGCTCGGGATGACGAAGGACCGTCTGGGGCGGGAAGTGAACGGCGTCAGGGTCATATCGCCGGATGGCGCCGCCAGCGATCTGATCCTGGTCTCCCGTGACACCGGCAGGATCGTGGGCGTCGAACGCACCGTGTTGATCGCAGACGACGTCTTCGCCGCCGGTTCGATCATCTCGTATCAGATGTGGGACCTCGATGAGGAGGAGATCAGATGAGGCCGAGGGTTATCGTCGCTGCGACGATGCTGAGCGCAATACTGCTTCTCAGTGCGGCACCGGCGCAGGCTGCTCTGGAGGGCGACGACGCTGTCGCTCCCGAGATCATCGCGATGCTCGAGGAAGTGCCCGGCGGTGTGATCATCGATTCGACGCATGCGGCGTGGCCCGCGCTCGGCATGGAACTCGCGATCGGGACCATCGCGCTCCGGTCGGCGCTTTCGGTCGGGAGCTGTGCGACCGATCGGTTCTGCGCCTACAGCGCCGGGTCGCTCGGCGGCAACAAGCTCACGTTCAGCGTGTGCAGCGTCAACACGATTCCCTCCACGTTCATCGCGAAGTCGGTCGCCAATGCGCGGAGCTCCGGTCACGTGCAGGCGCGAAACGGCAGCACCACGGTCACCACCGTCAACGCGGGAAGCTGGGCGAACCTCGCAGGCACGGTCAACAACCTCCGCTGCGTCCTCTGAGCAGGTCCGAGCGATGACGGTGGTGGTCTCTCGAGCGCGGCACTGGGTCGCCGCGGGGTGGGGTTCGCCCGACCTCTGGGAGTTCGTCGAGCACGACATTCCGGCTCCGGAGCACGGCATGGTCACCATTCGCGTCCTCGCCGCCGGGGTGAACCCCGCTGATGCGAAACATGTCGCTGCTGCCCGACCGGGCGTCGAGCTGCCGGTGCCGATCGGGTATGAGGTCTCGGGAGAGGTCTCGGCCATCGGCCAGGGTACCCGCATCGGTTCGGGCGCTGTCGACATCGGCGACGAGGTCATCGCCTTCCGCGTGCGAGGCGGCTATGCGACCGCGGTCACCGTCCCGGCTGAGAAGGTCTTCGCGAAGCCCTCCACCCTGACGCATCCGGAGGCGGCGAACCTGCTCCTCGTGGGTACGACTGCCGCGGAGATGCTCGCCGTCACCGGTGCGGCGCCGGGGGAGACGATCCTGCTCCACGGTGCCTCCGGTGCTGTCGGTGCGAGCGTGCTGCAGCAGGCACGCCTGCGCGGCATACGCGTCATCGCAACGGCGAGCGAGTCCCGGTTCGACGAGGTGCGACGATTCGGAGGGCTCCCGGTGCGCTACGGCTCGGGGCTCGCCGCACGTGTGCGCGCTCTGGCGGACGGGCCGATCGCTGCGGCATTGGACGCCGTGGGGACGCACGAAGCGGTGGATGCATCGCTCGAACTGGTAGGCGATCGTCGGCGGATCGTGACCATCGCCGCGGCTGACCGCGCGACGGCCGACGGCATCCTCGCCATCGCCGGCTCCATGCCCGAGAGCGCACGTTTCCGGGATGAGGTCCGCAGCGAGTTGATCGCTCTGGCGCAGAACGGCGATCTCGTCGTTCCCCTGGCCCGCACGTTTCCGCTCTCCGAGGCACGCGCGGCCCACCGACTCCTCGCCACGGGTCACCCCGGAGGCAAGCTCGCGTTGATCCCGTAGCTCAGTCGATCTCCCGAAGCGCTGAGGTCACGATCACGACGCCGTCACCGTACTCCGCGTCAGCGGCCTCCTGGATGGCACCGTCATCCCACGTGACGCTGAGCCGGACGTAGCCGCGGTCCGTGCTGACGGTGAGCGCCTCTCCACCGAGACGGGTGGCGATGTCGTCCTGGATCCTCGTGAGCTCGTCGGCCGGTGTGGTGCCGTCGACGCCGCCCGTCGGATCCTCCGTTGGGATCGGGTCGAACAACGCGAGCATGACCGGTGGATCGGTGCTGGTGAGCCGTTCACCGTCGTAGGTCGCGTAGACGGCGTAGGCGCCCCAGGTCGTCTCTCCGCTGGACTCGCTGCCCTCGAGTCCAGCCCAGGACCAGCCGGCGAGAGGCACTCCGCTGCACTGGGGCGGATACGATTCCATGATCGCTCCCAGACACAGCTGTACCTCGCCCGCCACATCGAGCACCGTGCCCACGCCGATCACGCGCCCTTCCGGGAGGTCAGGCCGGACGTCTTCGAGCCCCTGCCCTGATGGTGCAGACGTGCTCGTCGGCGCCGCGGAGCCTCCGGGCCCGGAGGTGCAGGCGCTCAGGAGCAGGAGGCCGAAGACGGAGGCGACGGCGAGGGTCAGGCGACGCGGCGATGTGCTCATATCGGGGAGTGTCGACAGCGAAGGAAACGTCTCACACCCGTCGAATCGGCGGAGTCAACCCTGCTAGCATGACCACATGCCTTTCGGCGGTCTGCTTCTTCTTAGCTGCCGCGACGAGTCCTAAAGCTAGGGCCTTCCTCGTCGCGGCGCTTGTGTTGGCCCGTTTACCCTGACGAAGAGAAGAAGCCCCATCATGCAGAACACTCAGCGCCCGTCCGCGATGCCGATCCACAAGTACCGGCCGTTCCACGAGCAGATCACCGTCCAGCTGCCGGACCGCACCTGGCCCGATGCCCGCATCACCGAGGCGCCCCGCTGGTGCGCGGTCGACCTCCGCGACGGCAACCAGGCGCTCATCGACCCGATGTCGCCCGAGCGCAAGCGCGTCATGTTCGAGCTGCTCGTCAGCATGGGGTACAAGGAGATCGAGGTCGGCTTCCCCTCGGCGAGCCAGACCGACTTCGACTTCGTGCGTCAGCTCATCGAGGAGAACCTCATCCCCGACGATGTCACGATCCAGGTCCTGACGCAGGCGCGCGAGCACCTGATCGCCCGCACCTATGAGGCGATCGCGGGAGCGAAGCAGGCCATCGTGCACCTGTACAACTCTACGAGCGTGCTGCAGCGCGAGGTGGTCTTCCGCACCGACAAGCAGGGCATCATCGACATCGCACTCGAGGGCGCCCGGCTGTGCCGGGAGTTCGAGAAGACGATCCCCGACACGAAGGTGTACTACGAGTACTCGCCCGAGAGCTACACGGGGACCGAGCTCGAGTTCGCCGTGGACATCTGCAACCAGGTGATAGAGGTCTTCGAGCCCACGCCCGACCGCAAGGTCATCATCAACCTCCCGGCGACCGTCGAGATGGCATCGCCGAACGTGTATGCCGACTCGATCGAGTGGATGAGCCGCAACCTCGCGCACCGCGAGAACGTGATTCTGTCGCTGCACCCGCACAACGACCGCGGCACCGCGATCGCGGCCGCCGAGCTCGGATACATGGCCGGGGCCGACCGTATCGAAGGCTGCCTGTTCGGCAACGGTGAACGCACCGGCAACGTCGACCTCGTCGCGCTGGGGATCAACATGTTCACGCAGGGCATCGACCCGCAGATCGACTTCAGCGACATCGACCAGGTCAAGCGCACGGTCGAGTACTGCAACCAGCTGCCGGTGCCCGAGCGCAGCCCGTGGGCGGGTGACCTCGTCTTCACGGCATTCAGCGGCTCCCACCAGGACGCGATCAAGAAGGGGTTCGAGGCCATGGCGGCCAAGGCCGAGGCGCAGGGCGTCACGGTGGACGAGATCGAGTGGGCGGTGCCGTACCTGCCCATCGACCCGAAGGACCTCGGTCGCTCCTATGAGGCCGTGATCCGCGTGAACTCGCAGTCCGGCAAGGGTGGCGTCGCCTACCTGCTCAAGGCCGACCACGCGATCGATCTGCCCCGCAAGCTGCAGATCGAGTTCTCCGGAGTCGTGCAGGCCAAGACGGATGCCGAGGGCGGCGAGGTCACCAGCGAGCAGATCTGGTCGATCTTCAACGACGAGTACCTCCCCGCCGCCGACACCGCAGCCAAGTGGGGGCGCTTCGAACTGCTCGCGACCCAGACCCGGAGCGACATGTCGGGCGACGTGGCACTTGACGTGGTGCTCCGCGACGACGATCAGCAAGTGTCCGTCACGGGCAACGGCAACGGTCCGGTCGCGGCGTTCGTCGAGGTGTTGCGTGGACAGGGCTTCGACATCACGGTCTACGACTACGTCGAGCACGCTCTCAGCGCCGGCGGAGACGCGCAGGCCGCGGCCTACGTCGAGCTGCAGGTCGGCGACCAGCGCCTGTGGGGTGTAGGCATCGACGGAGACATCTCCACCGCATCGCTCAAGGCGATCGTCTCGGGTGTGAACCGTTCGATCCGCACGCGTCAGCAGGAGCTGGCAACCGTCTGATCCCGGTTCGAATCGCGCGATCGGTCGTGTCCGTCGACAGGAGGGGACCGATCGCGCGATTCGAGGTAGAGGTCAGTCCACCCACTGCACCAGCTGCCAGATGAGGCCGTTGGGGTCGGCGAACTGACCATAGCGCTCACCCCAGGGTTCAGTCTCCGGAGGGGTGACCACACGAGCGCCTGCGTCGGCGATGCGGGTGAACTCCCGGTCGATATCGTCGACGACGAAGACGATCAGGGTGCCCTGACCGGCGGAGCCGGCGATCTCTTGTGGGCGGAACGTCGAGAGCCCGGTCTGGAGGAAGATCATGTTCGGGACGGGCCCCGGGTGCTGCAACGAGACGAAGCCGTCCGCGGACATCGCCTCCTCGAAGCCGAAGTGCGTCGTGGCGAAGGCGGCGGAGGCCGCCACGTCGGGGACGTTGAACGAGAGGGCGGTCTGAGTGATGTTCACGGTTCTCCATTCCAAAAGTCTGTACAGTGTACAAGGTGAAGGTGGAAGCGGTCTAGGCTATTCCCGATGGCCAAGAATCTCGTCGATCTGCTCTGGCGGCACAGCCCCGCGGTTCCCGTGACCCGCCAGCGCGGGCCGAAGGCACGTCACTCGGCGGATGACGTCGTGGATCGTGCCGTCGCACTGGCTGACGCCGACGGCCTCGGCGCGGTGACGATCCGCTCGCTGGCGCAGTCCCTCGACCTCACCCCGATGTCGATCTACACGCACGTCAACAGCCGCGCCGACCTGCTCGTGCTGATGGCGGATGCGATGCACGCCAGTCTTCGCAGTGAGCCCGCGGAGGCCTCGGGCTGGCGTGCGGCGGTCCGGGCGGTCGCCGAGGACAACCTGCACCTCCTCCGCGCTCATCCATGGCTCATCGACATCCACGATCCCCGTGTCGTATTCGGCCCTGGCACCATCGCCAAGTACGACCGGGAACTCCATGCTTTCGACGACCTCGGTCTCAGCGACGTGGAGCGTGACGCGGCGCTGAGCTTCGTGCTGGACTTCACTCTCTCTGCGGCGGCTCGGATGCGCGAGGAGCAGCGCGCAGCGGCGTTCGCGGCATCGTGGGCAGAGGCCGCACCGCGTCTGGCGGCCTACCTCGGTGAGGAGATGCCCCTCGCCAGGTCGGTGGGTCAGTCTGCGGGGGAAGCCATGGGCGTTCCCTACGACGCTCGAACGGCGTGGGACTTCGGTCTCGAGCGAGTGATCGACGGACTCGCCGGCATGGTACGCGGCGCGGACCGCCTCCGCGGCACCTGAACCGGTCAGTCCTGAGGCTTCACGATCGCGATCGCACCGGTCTCCGCGGCGACCTTACGGCGGTAGAGACGGCGCTGCTCCGGGAGTGAGACATCGAACGTCACCGCGAGGATCCGGATCACGGCCGTCACGACGATGCCGATGACCGCCGCGAGGGGAATCGGCATCCCGAGTGCGACGGCGATCACGATGAACGTGCACCCCGCTCCGGCAGCGACCGCATACAGCGAGCCGACGTGCATGATCGCGGTCGGCAGGCCCATCAGCATGTCGCGGAGCACGCTTCCTCCGACCGCGGCACAGACGCCGATGAAGACCGCCGGCACCTCGGGAATCCCGAAGGCGAGGGCCTTGCTCGTGCCGAAGGCGCCGAACATGCCGATCACCACGGCATCGAGGACGACGATGGCGGTGTTCAGGCGGGTGAAGAGCCCGGCGAGCAGCATGCCCAGAAGCGCGGCGCCGGCCGCAGTGACCAGGTACCACTGATTCTGCAGCGTGGCGGGGGTCTGCCCGAGCAGGATGTCGCGGATCAGACCACCGCCCATCCCGATCATGATGCCGATGATGGCCACCCCGAGCCAGTCGAGCCGTCTCTGACCCTGGAAACCCGATGCGAACATCGCGCCCTGGACTCCGCCGAGGCCGACGCCGAGCAGGTCCGCCCAGAGCGGAATGATGAAGAGCGGTTCGGTCACCCGTTCATTCTCGCGCACGGAGGATAATCGAAGGGTGCCCACCTATCGAGACGAAGCGGTGATCCTGCGCACCCACAAACTCGGTGAGGCAGATCGCATCGTCACGATGCTGTCGAGACGGCACGGCAAGGTCCGCGCGGTGGCGAAGGGAGTGCGCCGGACGTCGTCCAAGTTCGGCGCCAGGCTCGAGCCGTTCATGGTCGCCGACGTGCAGCTCTACCAGGGCCGCTCGCTCGATATCGTGCAGCAGGCCGAGTCCCTCGGCTCTTACGGCACCGACATCGCCGCACACTACGACCGCTTCACCGCGGCCAACGCCATGGTGGAGACGGCGGACCGTCTGAGCGACGCGGAGGCCACTCCCGATCAGTACCTGCTGCTCGTCGGCGGGCTGCGGGCGTTGTCGCGGGGAGAGCACGTCGCACGGAGCATCCTCGACTCGTACCTGCTGCGGGTGATGTCGCTGTCGGGTTGGGCGCCATCGCTCGACGAGTGCGCCCGCTGCGGCACCCCAGGGCCGCACTCGCGATTCGTCGCTCAGCTCGGTGGGCTCGTCTGCCAGAACTGCGCCCCGGCAGGCAGCCCGCGTGTCGCAGAGAAGACCCTGGCGTTGCTCCGTTCGCTCATCGCGGGGGAGTGGGACGTGATCGACGCAGCGGCGCCGGCCGACACCGCCGCAGCCTCGGGACTTGTCTCCGCGTACGCCCAATGGCACCTGGAGCGCGGCATCCGCTCCCTCTCCCATGTGTCAGACATCACTTCAGAAGGAGCACGGTGAGCCCGAAGCCCTATACGCACAAGGACGCCGTCCCCTATCGACCGCTGGACTGGACAGGTTCGTACCCGCCCGCGTTCCGGGCCGTGCCCGAGCACGTGGCGATCGTCATGGACGGCAACGGCCGGTGGGCGAACCGCCGGGGACTCAACCGCATCGAGGGGCACAAGGCGGGGGAGGAGGTCTTGCTCGACGTGGTCGCCGGCGCGATCCAGGCGGGGGTCAAGCACCTCTCGGTGTACGCCTTCTCGACCGAGAACTGGGCGCGTTCGCCGGAAGAGGTCCGCTTCCTCATGGGTTACAACCGCGACGTCCTGCACCGCCGTCGCGATCAGCTCAACGAATGGGGTGTGCGCATCCGCTGGGCCGGCCGCAAGCCGCGCCTGTGGGGCAGCGTCATCAAGGAGTTGCAGCACGCTGAGCGACTGACCCGCGACAATGACGTGCTCACGCTCACGATGTGCGTCAACTACGGCGGCAGGGTCGAACTCGTGGATGCCATGCGGGCGATCGCCGACGATGTCGCGGCAGGGCGCGTGAAGCCCAAGGCGATCACCGAGAAGATGATCCGCCGCCATCTGTACGTCCCCGACATGCCGGACGTCGATCTGTTCCTGCGCAGCTCGGGCGAACAACGTACCTCGAACTTCCTGCTGTGGCAGTCGGCATACGCCGAGATGGTCTTCCTCGACACGCTCTGGCCCGATTTCTCGCGCGAGGAGCTGTGGCGGGCGATCGGGATCTACCTGTCGCGCGACCGTCGCTTCGGCGGTGCGATCGACGTTCCCGACGCCTCTGCCTGAGCACGCAGCCACCGTCTCGTCTCCCGCGGATGACGGAGACGGACGATCGTGAGGTGCGGGAAGCGCTCCTGCAACGCGGGGAAGCGCTCCGTCCACTTGTGAAGTGTCGCTGCCTGCCACGCGAGGATGTTCTCCTCCGGATCACGGCGGAACATGGTCCACGGCCCCTTCTCGCGGTTGCCGTTCCAGAGCTCGAGCCGCAGCACGCCTCGAGCCAGCGTGCGCCGGATCAGGCGGCCTCGCACCACGCGGTACGGGTAGTCGAGCCAGATCGCGAGCTGTGCGCGCGGGGGGAGGATGTCGTCCGTTCCCTTGCTCGTGTACTGCCACTCGGTGATCCAGTGCTCCTCCGCTGCGAAGGCCCGCACGTCGTCGAGGAACTCGGGGCGCGGCGTCCACTCGGGGCCGTGGAACAGGCCGTCGATCTCCACATGGCGCAGGTTCCACAGGCGGGCCAGCCGTCGGGCGAGCGTGGTCTTGCCGGACCCTGAGACGCCGGCGACGAGCACGCGCTCGGGGACGGAGGGCAGCGGGTCTTCGGCGGAGAGCATCCGAGAATCCTATCCGCGGCTCGGATCGGGTTCGGAATAGCCCGTAGGTGCATGCGGTTGCATAGCAGTGTGACTGAACCCATCTCCATCGACATCTGGTCCGACATCGCCTGCCCCTGGTGCTACATCGGCAAGCGCAACCTCGAGAAGGGTCTCGAAGCGGTCGCGGCCGACGAGGACGCACCGCAGGTCAACATCACCTTCCACTCGTTCGAGCTCTCGCCCGACACCCCCGTCGACTTCGACGGTGACGAGATCGACTTCCTCGCAGGCCACAAGGGCATGCCGCGCGAGCAGGTCGAGCAGATGCTCTCGAACGTGACGGGTGTGGCGGCGAACGCCGGCCTCGAGTACCGGTTCGATCTGCTGCAGCACACGAACACGGTGAAGGCGCACGAGCTGCTGCACTTCGCCAAGGCAGAGGGGCTGCAGCACGAGATGGAAGAGCGGCTCATGTCCGCCTACTTCACCGAGGGCAAGCACGTCGGTCGCATCGATGATCTCGTCGAGCTGGCTGTCGAGGTCGGGCTCGACGCAGACCGTGCCCGCGCAGCACTCGAGAGCGAGCAGTACCTGCCCGCCGTGCGTCAGGACCAGGCGCAGGCCCGCGCCTACGGAATCCAGGGCGTGCCGTTCTTCGTCGTCGACGGCCAGTACGGCATCAGCGGCGCGCAACCGCCCGCGGCGTTCGAGAACGTTCTCCGCGACCTCTGGTCCAAGCGCGGAGAGGCCGAGCCGGAGACCGCGGCCGTCTGACGGGCCGGCGCGCTCTAGCGGGTCAGCGCCGCTTCGATCGCACTGACGATCTCGGGGGCGTCCGGCTTCTGCTTCGGCCGGAAGCGCAGGACGTCCCCGTCCGGCAGCACGAGGAACTTCTCGAAGTTCCATTCCACGCGCCCGGCTTTGCCACCGGCGTCGGGAGTCTCCTTGAGCGCCTTGTAGAGCTCGGCGGCGTTCTTGCCGTTCACCTTGACCTTGTCGTTGACGGGGAAGGTGACGCCGTAGGTCGTCGAGCAGAACTCGAGGATGTCGTCGACAGAGCCGGGCTCCTGACCGAAGAACTGATTGCAGGGGAAGCCGACGACGGTGAATCCGCGATCGCCGTACAGACGCTGCAGTTCCTCCAGCTGCTCGTACTGCGGCGTCAGCCCGCACTTGGACGCGACGTTGACCACGAGCACCACATCGGCGCCCAGATCGTCGAGCGTCTTCTCCTCGCCCTTCGCGTCGGTGAACGGGATGGTGCGGAGCGAGGATTCGGTCATATGCACAGCTTAGATCGCCGCATCCCTCCGGGCTCCGCGTCTGGGAGAATGGACAGGACATGACTCTCGCCACCGCCCCCGCCCGCCCTCTTCGCATCGGCCCGATCGATCTCGACGTGCCGGTCGTCCTCGCACCCATGGCGGGGATCACCAACACCGCCTTCCGACGTCTGTGTCGCGAGTACGGCGCCGGGCTCTACGTGAGCGAGATGATCACCTCGCGGGCGCTCGTCGAACGCAACGAGACCACGATGCGACTCATCCGGCATCACGAGTCCGAGACGCCGCGGTCCATCCAGCTCTACGGCGTCGACCCGAAGACCATCGCGGAGGCCGTGCGCATCATCGTCGCCGAGGATCACGCCGACCACATCGACCTCAACTTCGGGTGCCCGGTGCCGAAGGTCACCCGTCGCGGCGGGGGAGCGGCGCTGCCGTGGAAGTCGAAGCTGTTCGCCGACATCGTCGACCAGGCGGTGAAAGCCGCCGGCGACATCCCTCTCACCGTGAAGATGCGCAAAGGCATCGACAAGGATCACCTCACGTTCCTCGATGCAGGGCGTGCGGCCGAAGACGCCGGGGCCGCCGCCGTGGCGCTGCATGCCAGGACTGCCGGCGAGTACTACTCCGGGTTCGCGGACTGGAACGCGATCGGCGAGCTGAAGCAGGCGGTCACGAGCATCCCGGTGCTGGGGAACGGCGACATCTGGTCGGCCGACGATGCGGTGCGCATGATGGCGCAGACCGACTGCGACGGAGTGGTGGTCGGGCGCGGCTGCCTCGGACGCCCTTGGCTGTTCGGCGAGTTGGCGACCGCGTTCGGCGGGGAGGGGAAGACGGTCGACGCGACGCTCGGCTTCGTCGCTGACGCCTTCCGCCGCCACGCCGAGCTCCTCGTCGAGTTCTTCGAGGATGAGGATCGCGGATGCCGTGACATCCGCAAGCACGTCTCCTGGTACTTCAAGGGCTACCCGGTCGGGGGCGACATCCGCACCGGACTCGCCACGGCGTCCAGCCTCGCCGAGATCGACGACCTCCTCGGCCGGCTCGATCACACGGCACCGTATCCCGGTGCGGACGCCGAGGGGCAGCGCGGGCGGGCGGGACACCCGAAGCGCACGGCCCTGCCGGACAAGTGGTTGGAGTCGCGGGAGATCGCATCCGACACCTCGGAGATGATGCGTGGAGCGGAGATCGAGAACAGTGGCGGTTGACCCCCGGCCAGGCCTGCGTGCCGACGGCTACGACGCGCGAGACGCCGAACGCTTCTTCGCCGAGACCCATCGATCCGAGCGCAACGACTTCGCTCGTGATCGTGCCCGTGTCCTGCATTCTGCCGCGCTGCGCCGACTCGCCGCCAAGACGCAGGTGCTCAGCCCTGCCAGCACCGCGGATTTCGCCCGCAACCGTCTGACGCATTCCCTCGAGGTCGCTCAGGTCGGGCGCGAGCTCGCTGTCGCACTGGACGTGTCGGCCGATGTCGTCGACACCGCGTGCCTCAGCCACGACCTGGGGCATCCTCCCTTCGGTCACAACGGCGAGCGGGCACTGAACGAGTGGGCAGAGCCCATCGGGGGGTTCGAGGGGAACGCCCAGTCCCTGCGCATCCTGTCCCGACTCGAGGCGAAGGTGCTCGACGACAGCGACCGCTCGGTCGGCCTGAACCTGACCCGCGCCAGCCTCGACGCGACGTGCAAGTACCCGTGGACGGTCGACAGCCCGGTCCCCGATCCCGGTGGACGTCTGAAGTTCGGCGTGTACCCCGAGGATGAAGCCGTGTTCCGTTGGATGCGCGAAGGCGCTCCTGGTCGACTCCGGTGCATCGAGGCCGAGATCATGGACCTCTCGGACGACATCGCCTACTCCGTCCACGACTTCGAGGATGCGATCGTCAACGGCTACGTCGACGTCGCCCAGCTCGCCGACCCCGCTCAGCACGACGCACTCGTCGGGCGTATCCAGCAGTGGGTCGGGTACGACTTCACGCGTGACGAGCTCGCCGACGCGCTCTACCGTCTGGCGTCGCAGCCGATGTGGCTCTCCTCGTTCGACCGTTCCCGTCAGGCTCTCGCGCGGCTCAAGAACCTCACAAGTGACCTGATCGGACGTTTCGCCCGTGCTTCGGTCTCCGCCACCAGGGAGGCGTACGGTACGAAGGCGCTGGTCCGGTACAACGCCCATGTCATCGTCCCGCGGGTGATCGAGGTGGAGATCGCCGTGTTGAAGGGCATCATGGGCCAGGCCATCGTCACGATCGAAGCCCGCAAGGGCGTCTACAAGGAGCAGCGGCGCGTGCTGAAGAGGCTCGCCGACGCCCTCTGGTCGACCGATGCGCTGTGGTCCGCGGGTTCCGATGTGCTCGAGCCCGCGTTCGCCGCCGACTTCATCGCGGCGGAGACCGACGCCCAGCGCGCCAGAGTCGTCGTGGATCAGATCGCGAGCCTCACCGATCAGAGCGCCATCGACTGGCACAACCGTCTCGTCGGGGAGATCGACCCGGCCGAGGTGGGGATCTGGACTCCCCGTCACGCCCGCCCCGGTGCGCGGCCGCACACCGAGCGCGTTCCCGTCGCGGAAAGAGCGCACTGATGCCGCGGATCCGTCAGGCCGATGTCGATGAGGTGAAGGCGCGCACGAACATCGCCGACATCATCGGCGAGCGCGTGGCGCTGAAGCCCGCCGGAGTCGGATCCCTCAAGGGCCTGTGCCCGTTCCACGACGAGAAGAGCCCGAGTTTCCATGTCCGGCAGCAGGTGGGGTACTACCACTGCTTCGGATGCGGGGAGTCCGGAGACGTGTACTCCTTCCTCCGGGAGATGGACCACGTCAGCTTCACGGAGGCGGTGGAGCGTCTCGCCGGCCGCATCGGGTACACGCTGCACTATGAGGACGGCGGAGCCGCCCCCGAGACGAGTGGGCGGAGTCGGCTGTATGCAGCCAACACCGCAGCCGCGGAGTTCTTCCGCGCGCAGTTGCTCACCCCGGACGCCGAGGCAGGACGTCGCTTCCTCGGGGAGCGCGGGTTCGATGCAGGTGCTGCAGCGCATTTCGGAGTCGGCTTCGCCCCGCGTGGCTGGGACGGCATGCTGAAGGCGCTCACCGCGCAGGGGTTCACCCGCGAGGAGCTCAGCAATGCCGGCCTCGTCTCGACCGGACAGCGCGGTGTCTACGACAGATTCCGCGGGCGTCTCGTGTGGCCGATCAGGGACGTGTCGGGGCAGACGATCGGCTTCGGCGCCCGCAAGCTGTTCGACGACGACCAGGGGCCGAAGTACCTGAACACCCCGGAGACGCCGATCTACAAGAAGGCGCAGGTGTTGTACGGGCTCGACCTCGCCAAGCGCGACATCGCCAGAGGCGACCCACGCCGGGTCGTGGTGGTCGAGGGCTACACCGATGTGATGGCCTGCCATCTCGCGGGACTCACGACGGCGATCGCCACATGCGGTACGGCGTTCGGCACCGAGCACATCAAGGTGCTGCGCCGCGTGATGGGCGACGACAACGCCTCAGGCGAGGTGGTCTTCACCTTCGACGGTGATGAAGCCGGTCAGAAGGCGGCCCTGCGTGCCTTCACGGAGGATGACCGATTCAACGCCCAGACCTTCGTCGCGGTCGCGCCCGACGGTATGGATCCGTGCGACCTGCGACTCCGGCGAGGAGATGCCGCGGTTCGGGGGCTGATGGACACCAAGCAGCCGATGTTCGAGTTCGCGATCGACCGCAAACTCGGCGGCTTCGACCTCTCCACGGTGGAAGGGCGCGTCGGTGCTCTGCGGGCGGCCGCTCCCATCGTGGCGGAGATCCGCGATCAGCTTCTTCGCCCGGGGTACGAACGCGTACTGGCGCGGCGGCTCGGGATGGACCCCACCGAAGTGCGCAGTGAGGTCGAACGCGCCGCTCGCGGAGCCTCGACCCCGCAGCAGCCGCGTCGGGAGGCCTCGCAGATCGACTCGGTCACGGGGGCTCCCCTCGTCACCCCGGTGACGCTGGCGAGTCTGCCGCGCAGCCCCGACGTCGCGGTCGAACGCGACGCGCTGATGGGTGCGCTCCAGTACGGACACCAGGTCGATCAGGCGCTGCTCAACCGGGCGTTGGAGGCATCCTTCCGGACTCCAGGGCTGGACGCCGTGCGTGAGGCGGTTGCGGCGGCTCCGGACCGCACCAGGGCCGGCTGGGTGACCGAGGCCGTGAACGGCGTGCGTGAACCCTACCGCTCCCTCGCGGGGGAGCTGTTGATGACGCCGTTCCCCGAGCGGACGGAGGAGCGGGCCGTCGCCACTGTGACCGACCTCGCCCGCAGGCTCGTGCTCCGGCAGCTCGAGCACGAGAAGCAGGAGCTCCTCGGTGCGGTGCAACGCGTGCCTGCCGATTCCGATGGTGGTCGCGCGCTGCGGATGCGCCTGCGCGACATCGACGCAGAGCGTCAGCGCTTCGCCGAGTCGTAACGGGGAGCGGGGGCCGGCAGGCGGCAGGATGGAGTCATGTCCCGCAGGCCCGAATCAACGAACGCGATCGACTGCTCCGATCTGGTGATCGACCGCATCGGCCACGGGATGCCGACGCGCGCGGTCGACGGTGTCACGTTCTCGCTGGCGCCCGGTGGGCTCATCTGCGTCGCCGGACCCACGGGCTCAGGAAAGTCGACGTTGGTCGCCGCCCTTGCCGGCTCCACCGACCCCTCGGTCAAGGTCGTCGGAGGCAACGCCCAGGTCTGCGGCGTCGATGTGCGCCGTCCCGGTCGCAAACACCGCATCCTCACCTATCGCACCGGCTTCGTTCCGCAGGGCGCCGGGGCAGACCTGCCGCCTCGGCTCACCGTGAACGAGGTGATCGCGGAGCCGATCCTCATCCGGGAGCGCCGGGTGAACACCAAGGCCCTCTCGATCCGCGTGGCCATGCTGCTCGACGAGCTGCACCTGCCGCTCGGGACCGCGTCGAAGTTCCCCTACGAACTCAGCGCCGGCATGCGCCAGCGTGTGGCCATCGCGCGGTCGTTCGTGCTCGAGCCGAAGGTGCTCATCGCCGACGAGGTGCTCGCGAACCTCGACCTCGAGGTGCGTCCGGTGGTCTTCGACGCGATCACCCGCCGTCGCAGGGAGCAGTCGATGGCGGCCCTCCTCGTGACCAACGACGCCGACTTCATCCGCGAACTGAACGCCGAGACCCTCATGCTCCGCAGCGGGCATGTCGTGGCCCGCGGAGTCGGCAAGGACCTGCTCTGGGTGCCGAACGCGGAGTCGGACTCACGGCACTGACCCCGACACGCCCGGCATCCCGGAACCGTGCCGCCGTGTCGTGAACACCTCCGGGAGTTTGCTAAGCTTGACGAGTTGCCCGCTCAGCGGCGCACATTCCTCGGTAGCTCAATTGGCAGAGCAGCCGGCTGTTAACCGGCAGGTTCTTGGTTCGAGTCCAAGCCGGGGAGCCAATCGGAAAAGCCCCCTCCACGGAGGGGGCTTTTCTCGTTCTCCGGCGGGCCGAGAGATCCTGTCGAGTCCAGACTCGACAGAAGGAGCCCCTCCGTGGGGAGAGGCTCCTTCGATCGGCGGTGTCGGGTCAGCCGACGCCCTCCATCGCGCTCGTCTCGGTGTTGCCGATGCGGGCGATGACGTCGGGACGACGTCGGGCGAGATAGGCGTACCGGGTGAGCGCCAGGGCGACCGTCACCAGGAACACGTAGGGGATCACGTTGTACGGGAACGCCGGCACCGGCCACACGTTCGCGAAGAAGACGTAGCCCATGGTGCCGACCGCGACGGTCGCGCATACCTTCACGAGACCGTTGCGCACCTTCGCCCGCTGCGTGTAGACCACGCAGGCGATCGCCACGAGGGCGTAGGCGACCATGTAGCCGTAGGTGCCCCAGGTGTTCACCCACACGAGGATCTCGCCGGTCGCCGCTCCCGAGAGCAGCAGCACGATGTCGACTGCGACGGCCGCCGCTCCGGCGATGATCAGGACGCGGTGGGGTGTGAGGTGCTGCTCGTGCGTGCGTCCGAAGCGCTCGGCGACGACGCCCTCCTTGCCCATCACGTAGACGATGCGGCCGATCACGTTGAGGGGTGCGACCACGACGGCGAAGAACGACGCGGAGACGCCGAAGGTGAGCACGGCGGCGAACCAGCCGGGCATCCCGATCAGGGCCGACATGCTCTCCAGCGGGCTGGAGGCGGTGGCGAGATCGTCACCGAGCACGGTGATCTGCGTGTAGGCGGCGAAGACGTAGAGCACGCCGACGCCGAGAGCGCTCCACATGATCGCGCGGGGGATCGCCTTGTACGGCTCCTTGGCCTCGCGCCCGAGGGCATCGGCGGAGGAGAAACCCACGAAGCCGAGGATGCCGAGCACCATGCCGGACGCGATTCCCTGGAACGACGATCCTGTCGCGAGCACCTGCGCGGGGTCCCAGGCGGCGGGACCCGCCCAGACCAGCGCGGCGATCAGGAGCACGAGGATGATGCCGACGGACACGAGCTCGAGGACGAGCGACACCCGCGCGGACAGGCGGATGCCGCGGATGGTGAACAGCGTCGCCAGGCCGCCGAGCACGATCGCGAGGCCGATGTCCCAGCCGAGTCCCTGGGCGGGGAGTCCCAGCATGCTGAGGAACTGCGCCATGTAGCTCACGGACCCGCTGAGGGAGGCCGCCGCGATGCCGAAGCAGCCGATCAGCAGTGTCACACCAGCGAGGAACGCGCCGAACGGGCCGAGGCCCTTGGACACGTAGGTGTACAGCGACCCGGCGGAGGCGTGCTTGCGGGCGAACACCACCACGCAGTACCCGACGCACAGGATCACGATCGTGGCGAGGGCGAAGGCGTAGATGGTGCCGTTACCCGCACCGAGGAAGATGGCCGCCGCCGTGAAGGCGATGACGGCGCTGGGAGCGATGTTGGCGATGGCCTGGGCGGCGAGCTCTGGTCCGCTCATGACGCCGGTGCGAAGACCGGCATCCCGGGGTGCGCCAGGCGGGGCGACGACGGTGTCTGACATGGTTCTCCTGGATTCGGGTTCAGGGTGGAGGGGGTGAAGGGCGGTCAGGGGATGGGGTGCTCAGGGGATGAGCAGGGTACGCAGCGCCGAGCCGGTCTCGAGGTCGTCGAGCGCTGCTGCGGCCTCGGCAAGAGGACGGCGGCCCGAGATCAGCGGATCGATCTTGAGCTGTCCGTCCATGTAGCGGTCGACGAGGGCCGGGACATCGATGGAGGGGCGCACCGAGCCGTAGTTCGAGCCGAGGATGCGCTGATCCGCCTCGGCGAGGACGAGGGGCTCGAATGATGCGCGGGCGCCCGTCGGGGGAAGCCCGACGATCACGGCCGCACCACCGAGGCCGAGCATCTGGATCGACTGCTCGGTGGTGGAGGTGCGTCCGATCGCGTCGAACGCGTAATCGACACCGTCCGGGATGAGTTCGCGCAGCTGCGCCACGGCATCGCCCTGGGAGGCGTCGATGCGGTCCGTGGCGCCGAACTGCAACGCCATCTGCGTCTTCTCCGGACGCACGTCGATCGCGACGATGCGCTCCGCACCGGCGAGTCGCGCGCCCTGGACCACATTGAGGCCGACGCCACCACAGCCGATCACGACCACGGTCGATCCCGGTTCGACCGCCGCCGTGTTGAGGACCGCACCCACCCCGGTGGCCACGGCGCAACCGACGACCGCGACGACATCGAGCGGGGCGTCGTCACGGACCTTGACGGCACCCGACGCGGGCACGACGACCTCTTCGGCGAAGGAGGAGACGCCGAGGTAGTGGTGGAGCTGCTCGCCATCGCGGCTCAGGCGCGATGTGCCATCGAAGAGCACGCCCAAGGGAGCGACGACCGTCGCCACCTTCTGGCAGCGCGCCTCATGGCCGGCGCGGCAGTATCGACATTCCCCGCACGGCGGAACCCAGCTCAGGACCACGTGGTCGCCGACCGCCAGGGTCGTGACGCCCTCGCCGAGTTCGGTCACGACACCGGAGCCCTCGTGCCCCATCACCAGCGGCGCGGCAGCATCCCACTCGCCGCGCTTCACATGGAGGTCGGAGTGGCAGACGCCCGCAGCGGCGATGCGGACGCGCACTTCGCCGGCGCGGGGCGGAGCGAGGTCGACGTCGACGAACTCGATCGGAGACTGCGGATCGCGGAAGACAACAGCTTTCATGACATCCTTCGGGTAAGTGGGGATGCCGACGATGCTAGGAGACTGCCGACCTGGAGGCATTCGACGAATGTGTGGATTCACTGCGCGGGAGTCACACTTTGTATGATCGGCAGGTGGCTCGTGATGTCGCCTCCGTGGCGCGATACCTCCAAGGACGGCTTCTGGACGGAGCGGTGCCGAGCTCGCGTCACGTGAACTCCGTCGTCGGTCTGGACTCCTTCAGCGCTCCTTCCGAGCACCTCTTCACCACCCTGGTCGTCGTCGAGGTCGCTCAGCTCGGCGAACTGGTCGACGACCCGGAGAAGCTCGCACTGCTCCAGGACGCGGTCGTGGTCACCGCCGCGGACACGCCGGCGGTGCACCAGGTGCTCGAGGAACGACGCATCACGTCGATCGTCGGAGCGGGTATCGCCGACGACCTGTTGACGCCGACGCTGACCGCGCTGCTCGCCGTCGATCAGGCAGCCGAAGCCAGGGCGATCACCTCTGCGATGCGCGTGCTGACCCTCGCCGCTCGACGAAGCGGGATCACCGGTGTCATCGCCGAACTCGCGCACCGGATCGACGGCTGGGCGGTGCTTCTCGACCGACATGGCGAGGTCATCACGACGGCCGGGGCGGGAAGCCTGCATATCGACGACGCGATCGCGGTCGCCGTCGGTCGCCCCGTCCGGGTGCGCCATCGCGCCCTGCAGGTGCATCCGGTCGGCCCCGGTCAAGACATCACCGCGCAGCTCGTCACCGCCCCGCGCAACGACAGCTCAGGGCGCGGAAGGGAACTCAGCTCTCAAGCGGCGGCCCTGCTGGACCTGCTGATGCGCACGCGCGACAGCAGCCACCTCGAGCGTCTCGGACGTTCGATGATGCTGGAGACCGTGCTCGAGGGTGGGGAGGATGCCACCCGGCTCCTCCGCCGCTGGGGTGTGCACGAGAGAAGTCTCATGGGATTCGCCCTCGTCTCGCGCACGAGCGGCGTCGATACCGAGCATCTGCTCGCACTATGGCTCGACGAGCTCGGGGCCGAGCATGTGTTCGCCGCTCAGCGCGGACTGATCCGCGGTGTCGTCCGGGAGGAACACGCGGAGGAGATCGCGCATCGTGTGCGGACCTTCGCCTCGACGCTCTACCTCGGTCTCGGTCGTCCGAGTGCGACGGACGCGCTCGCGCGCAGCGTCGACGAAGCCCGCCAGGCGAGCGAGACCGCGCGGGCGGGTGGTGAGCGCGTCGTCAGGTACGAGTCCATCCCCACGGTGTCCCTGGTGCTCGGGCACCTGGGACCGGATCAGACGCAGCGCATCGGGAGGCTCCTCGACCCGCTGAGGGGTGCTGAACAGCACCCGGAGCTGATCGAGACCCTGCGTGTCTTCCTCGCCACGAACAGCGCCTGGGGCGAGAGCGCGACGCGACTGCGAATCCATCGGCAGACGCTGGCGGCGCGGATCCGACGCATCGAGGATCTGCTGGGACTGTCCATGGCCGACCCCGACGACCGCGTGGCTGCCTGGTTGGCTCTGCGCGCCTCGGACGACTGAACCATCGCGGGTACGAAGAAGGGCCCCGCCACGAGGCGGAGCCCTTCTCTGCGACTGCGGGTCAGCGTGCGGCGCCGGCCAGCGAGCCGGTGGTCTGCCCGGCCGGGTCGAAGATGATGCACTGGATCACGCGGTCGTTGTTCTTCTCCCAGGAGTCCTTGGTGGGAACGAGCGTGGTGACGTTGAGAGCGGAGTCGTCGTAGGCGACGCCGACGAACGAGGTGTACGCGTCTCCGACGCACTCCTGCGTCGCCGCGTCGATGTCGGTGTCGGAGAACTCGCCGTCCGGCATCGTGATCTCGTAGTACACCTCCTGGTCGTGCGGGTCGGTGCAGGGGAGGACGTTGGCATCCGTGAGCATGCCGGTTCCGGTGTCGAGCATGCAGTCGCCCAGCTTCACCGAGAAGACGCCGACGTTCGAGCTCTCGGTGACCTGGCCGGTCTCCTCATCGCGGTTGGCGTCGCCGGAACCGCTGCCGAGAATACCGTTGAGGGCGCTGCAACCGGTCAGGGCGACCGAGAGCGCCACTGCCGATCCTGCGAGCATCAGAGCCCGTCGATCGCGCATCTTCATCATGATTGTTTCCCCTCCGAAGCGTGATGTGGAGGCACGATGAAAGCCCCCGCCGCGAACACGTTAGCCGTCACCGAGTCTGTGATGCAACTCGGAGGAGGCTGTGGTTCTGCTGGGAGCGGCTCACCCCTCGAGGTCGTCGACGCCGGGCATCCAGCTCGCGCCTGGCCGCCCCCAGCCGCGCTTGCGGGCGATCTTCTGCACGGTCTTCCAGTCCCCGTCGGAGAGACGGTCGACGTACAGGATGCCGTCGAGGTGATCGAACTCGTGCTGCATGATGCGGGCACGCCAGCCGTCCACGTCGATCGAGACCGGCTGCCCCTCCAGGTCCGTCGCGGTCACGTGCACGCGCTCCGACCGGCGCAGGGGGAATCGCTCGCCCGGGAACGAGAGGCAGCCCTCTGACTCGAGGTCCGGATCGGGCTCGCCCGGTTCGAGCGGAACCATCCAGAGCTCGGGGTTGATGAGGACACCACGCCACGGCTGGTCGTCGTCATCGACATATGCGTAGGTGTAGATCCGCAGGGGCACGCCGACCTGCGGGGCGGCCAAGCCGACTCCCGGTGCGGCATCCATCGTCTCGAACATGTCCGCGACGAGGCTTCGGATGTCGTCGGTGATCTCGTCGACGGGGGAGGCGGGGGAGTGCAGGACGGGATCGCCCATGATGCGAATCGGAAGTACAGCCACGTCACAACCCTAGTCGGCGGTGCGCGCCAGGTAGGGTCGTACTGTGAGTGCTGGGGTGTGGATGAATGCGGTCGAGGACGTCGGCGATCAGCTCGTCGGCGCGTTCCAGAACCCCGGTCTGCTGCTCGGCATCCCGCTCGCCCTCGCCGGCGCCGTCTTCATGTCCCTCGGCGCGCAATACCAGCACCGCGGCGTCGAGAAGGTCGAGCGTCTCAGCGGTGCCACCGGCGCGTCGGGACTGAGCTTCGATCAGCTCAAGCGGCTCCTGACCCGCCCGTCGTGGCTCATCGGCACGCTCATGCTCGGGCTCGCCGTCATCTGTCAGCTCGCCGCGCTCGTGCAGGCGCCGCTGATCGTGGTTCAGCCGCTCGGAGCGATCGCGCTCGTGATCACGACGCTGCTCAATGCGCGGATCTCCGGCCACTCGCCGACACGACAATCGTTGACCGCCATCATCTGCTGCGTCGGCGGGATCTTCCTCTTCGTGTTCTTCGCCGCGATCTACGCGACAGAGCAAGAGGTGACCGACCGCGAGCTCTTCACCATCCTGGCGCTCCTGCTCGCCGTCATCATCGTCCTCGGCGCATGCTGGCTGATCCTGCGTCGCCGCATGCGTGCGCTGTTCTACGTGATCGGCGCCGGCATCCTCTACGGATTCGTGGCCACGCTCGCCAAGGTCGTCATCAAGCGCATCGAGGCGGGCCAGTTCGAGTGGATCACCGCCATCTGCGTGCTCGCCCTCATCTCGGCTGCGGCTGTCGGTGCCTACTTCGTGCAGACGGCGTACAGCTCGGGTCCGCCCGACCTCGTGATCGCCGGACTCACCGTCGTCGACCCGCTCGTGGCGGTGCTCATCGGAATGGTCGTGCTGGGCGAAGCAGCCGCCGCGCCGTGGTGGGTGCTCGTGATCTTCGCCGTGGCCGGCGGGATCGCCGTATGGGGTGTCGTCGGGCTCGCCCGGTACCATCCCCAGGTGCTCAGCGACAGCCAGGAACTGGGGATACCGCGCGGCAGTGCGCCGGGCGCCCCCGGGCGGAGCGGGCAGGAGGACTCCACGGCATCGCCCTCGGCGATGGGCGCTCCCGAGCGCGCCGACGGCACCGTCGGGCCGGATGCGCCGCAGCGGGGCGATGGATCCTCGGAACACCCGTGACGCAGTCCCCGGGAGGGGCTGTGCTCGCAGGACTCAGTAGGCCTGGTCGATGAGGTCGGCGGAGACCTCGGAGGCGGCAGCTTCGTCCACGAAGAAGACCGTCCGCTTGCGGCCCTTCGCCCCGGCTGCAGGGACACTCGTGTAGCTGGCGCCCGCAAGAGCGAGGCCCAGCGCGGAGGCCTTGTCCGCCCCCGTCAGTACGAGCCATACGCGCTTGGACGAGTTGAGCACGGGGCGGGTCAGAGTGACGCGCTCCGGCGGAGGCTTGGGGGAGTCCCGCACGGCGAGAACGGCGGCATCCGTCACCGTGACCTCCTCGCGATCAGGGAAGAGCGAGGCGACGTGGCCGTCGGGGCCGACACCGAGGAAGCACACGGCGAACGAGGGCCACGGGTGCTCGTCGGTGCCGAACCGTGCGAGCTCTTCGGCGTAAGCCGCGGCGGATTCGTCCAGGGTCAGGCCGCTGTCGGGGCCGGCGACCTCATGCACGTTCTCCGCGGGCACGGCGATGTGGTCGAGCAGCGCCTGTCGCGACTGCAGAGAATTGCGGTCGACATCGTCGCGCGGGACGAAGCGTTCGTCGCCCCACCAGAAGTGCACCAGAGACCAGTCGATCTCGGCGGCACGAGGGTGTTCGGACGCGGCACGCAGCACCGCTCCACCCATCGATCCTCCCGTGAGGGCGATGTGTGCGAGCCGACCGTTGCGGGTGCGCGCACGCACCCGCGTCAGGAATCGGTCGGCCACACGGGTGGCGAGGGCAGCGGGGGTGGCTTCCACCACCACGCGCTTCTCTGCGGACGATGTCGTCATCGACGTCACTCTCCAGTCTCGGGCGGACCCAGCTTCTCCCAGCCCTCGGTGATCACCCGACCGTACAGGACGTCGGGGTCCAGTCGACGCAGCTCCTCTGCGAGGCATTCGCGAAGTGTGCGTCGGGGAAGGTGCAGGTCGTGGTTCGGCTGGCCCGGCTGCGTGAGCACGGCGACGCCCGGCGTCGGGCGCTCGAGGAGGATGTCTCCCGAATCACGCGTCAGGCGCACCGACTTGATGCCCTCAGCCCATTGGTCGGGGTCTTCGTACGACCACTGCACCGGCACATCGAGAGCCATCTGCAGCCACGCGGCCAGCAGCGCGGTGGACGGGGATGCCGATGCTCCGCGCACCTCGACCCCGGTGATCGGCTCGTACGGCGGCTGGTCGAGCACGGCCGCGAGCTGCTCGCGCCAGTGGGTCAGGCGCGTCCAGGCCAGGTCGGTGTCGCCGGGGGCATGAGTCTCACCGAGGAGCGCGAGCCGGTCGCGGACATCGTGCGCCGTCGCGGCGTCGGTGATGCGGCGCTGAGCGATCTTGCCGAGCGGGGACTGCGCCGGTGCGACGGGCGCGGACTCCGGCCACCAGGCGACCACGGGGGCGTCGGGCAGCAGGAGGCCCGTGATGAGGCTCTCCTCGTTGCTCGCGGCATCCCCGAAGGCGCGCAGGACGACGACCTCGCTGGCGCCGGCGTCGCCGCCGACGCGGATCTGCGCGTCGAGACGGGACTCGCCTTCACCTGTGGTGATCACGATCACACGCATCGGGTGCTCCCGCGAAGCGTCGTTGGCGGCATCGATCGCCGCCTCCGCCACTCCGTTGCGGGCAGCGATGACGAGGGTCAGCACGCGGCCGAGGGCGACAGCTCCGCCCTCCTCGCGCACCTTGACCAGCTGCTTCGCGACCTGGCTGACGGTCGTGTCGGGAAGGTCGATGATCACGGGCGTCTCCAGACTCGTCCATCGCGGGCCAGCAGGTCGTCGGCGGATGCCGGTCCCCACGAGCCGGGCGCATACTGCTCCACCGGACCGCCCTGGGCGGCCCAGTACTTCTCGACCGGGTCGAGGATCTTCCAGGAGAGCTCGACCTCCTCGTGCCGCGGGAACAGCGGCGGATCGCCCAGCAGGACATCGAGGATCAGACGCTCGTACGCCTCAGGGCTCGCCTCCGTGAAGGCGTGGCCGTAGCCGAAGTCCATCGTCACGTCGCGGACGTTGGAGCCACTACCAGGCACCTTCGAGCCGAAGCGGATCGTGACGCCCTCGTCCGGCTGCACGCGGATGACGAGCGCGTTCTGTCCGAGCTCGGACGCGTTGCCGCGGCCGAACAGGTGCTGAGGCGCGCGCTTGAAGACCACGGCGATCTCGGTCACACGACGGCCCAGACGCTTCCCCGTCCGCAGGTAGAAGGGCACATCCGCCCAGCGACGGGTGTCGATCTCGAGCTTGATCGCGGCGTACGTCTCCGTGGTCGACTCGGGGTTCATCCCCTCCTCTTCCAGGAAGCCGGTGACCTTCTCGCCACCCTGCCATCCGCCCGCGTACTGCCCGCGGGCGGTCGCGAGCGACAGGTCGTCGGGCACATGCACGGCCGCGAGAACCTTCTCCTTCTCGGCGCGCAGGTGCTCGGCCGAGAGACTGATCGGCTCCTCCATCGCTGTCAGCGCCAGCAGCTGCAGCAGGTGGTTCTGGATCACGTCTCGTGCGGCACCGATACCGTCGTAGTACCCGGCACGCCCGCCGACGCCGATGTCCTCGGCCATCGTGATCTGCACGTGGTCGACGTAGTTGCGGTTCCAGATCGGCTCGTACAGCTCGTTGGCGAAGCGCAGGGCCAGGATGTTCTGAACCGTCTCCTTGCCGAGGTAGTGGTCGATGCGGAAGATCGAGTCCGCGGGGAAGGCCACCTCGAGAGCGGCGTTCAGAGCCCGCGCGGACTCGAGATCGTGTCCGAAGGGCTTCTCGATCACGACACGACGCCAGCGCTCGTCATCGTCGCTGTTCTCGCCGACGAGACCGGATTCCTTGAGCTGCTTCGCGACCAGCGGGAAGTCCTTCGGCGGGATCGACAGGTAGAACGCGTGGTTGCCCATCGTCCCCCGTTCGACGTCGAGCTTCTCGATGGTGTCACGCAGCTTGCGGAAGGAGTCCGGGTTGTCGAACTCACCCGAGACGAAGCGGATGCCTTGCAGCAGCTGGGTCCACGTCTCTTCGCGGAACGGCGTGCGGGCGTGCTCCTTCACGGCGTCGTAGACGACCTGGGCGAAGTCCTGGTCCTCCCAGTCGCGTCGGGCGAATCCCACCAGGGCGAACCCGGGAGGGAGCAGACCGCGGTTCGCGAGGTCGTAGACCGCTGGCATCAGCTTCTTGCGTGAGAGATCTCCGGTGACGCCGAAGATCACGAGGGCGCTGGGGCCCGCGATCCTGTTGAGACGGCGGTCATCGGGGTCACGCAGCGGGTTGTGCCCGCGCGAGATGGGAACAGACATCGGTGGGGGATTCTCCTGCTGTTACTTCTGTGCGGCTTCGAAGAGGGCGAGCACGTCGTCCGAGGACTCGGTGATCGTCAGGGTGACGACGGGACGCCCGTGCTCGGCGAGAACGGCGGCATCACCGGCGGCCTGCGCCTGGATGAGCTGCCCGAAGGTGAAGGGCCGGTCGGGGATCTCGAGGTCGACCTCGGTGCGCTCCAGGATCTGCAGGAACACTCCCTGCGCGGGGCCGCCCTTGTGGTACTGGCCGGTCGAGTGCAGGAATCGGGGTCCCCACCCGAACGTGGTCGGCCGCCCGGAGTCTGCTGCGACGAGCTCACGCAGGCCCTGGAGCTGCGGAACCTCGAGACGGTTGACGTACGCCTGGATGGACACGTAGCCGTCGGCGGGGAGCTGGGCCCAGAGGGCGTCCAGCACGCCTTCGACCGTGCCAGAGGCGGCGAGGGCGGGGTCGGACACCCGGACCTCCACACCGTTCTCGACGAACGCCGGCGCCGTGGGCTCGGGGCGAGCGTCGAGCAGTCCGCGGGCGGCGACCTTCGCCGACTCGACGTCGGGCTGATCGAACGGGTTGATGTGCAGCAGGTGTCCGGCGATCGCGGTGGCGTACTCCCACACGATGAGCTGGGCGCCCAGCGTCCCGCTGACGAGGATCTCGCCCTCATGACGCTCGTGGAGGTGGAACTCGTTGGCGTCGTCGACCAGTCGCACGATCTGGAGGTCGGCCGGCACCGGATCGAGCTCGGGGGAGACGGGGAGAAGCACGACCGGGAGGATCCCCGTGCCCTCCTTGCCGGTGGACTCGGCGATGAGCTGCTCGATCCAGTCCGGCAGGCCCTTGATGTGCGTGCCATCGGTGATCAGACCGAGCTTGTCGCGTCGCGGGTTCGTGGCCGCGATCGCCGCCCCCAGTCGCAGAGCGGGGTTCTCGGCCGAGTCGACGGCGACCTCGAGCAGCGAAGCCTCGGCCTCGTTCAGAAGCTCGTCGATGTCGACGCCGGCGAGTCCCGACGGCACCAGCCCGAAGGCGGTGAGCGCCGAGTAGCGGCCGCCGACGTTCGGGTCCGCGTTGAAGACGCGGTATCCGGCCTCGCGGGCGGAGGCGTCGAGCGGTGAGCCGGGATCGGTGACGACCACGATGCGCTCGACGGGGTCGATCCCGAGATCGCGGAACGCGGCTTCGAACGTGCGGCGCTGGGAGTCGGTCTCGACGGTGGAGCCCGACTTCGACGACACGACCAGCACCGTGTCGGCGAGCCCTTCATCGAGGGCGGCGAGCACCTGGCCGGGAGCGGTCGAGTCGAGGATCGTCAGCGGCACGCCGGCCGTCTGCGCGATGACCTCGGGCGCGAGCGAGGAGCCGCCCATGCCGGCCAGCACGACCCGGGTGACGCCCTTGGCGTTGAGGTCGGCGCGGAGCGCGACGATCTCGGCGACGAGGGGACGCGAGACGGAGACGGCTTCCACCCATCCGAGTCGTACAGACGCTTCCGCCTCCGCCGCAGGACCCCAGAGCGTCGCGTCGCCACTGGTGATGCGGGAGGCGACGAGGTCGTGGACGAGGGCGGGAACCGTCTCGTCGATCGCGGCGCGCGCGGCGCCGGACGTGTGGATCGAGAAGGTCATCGCTGCGACTCCAGAGCCTCGGTGACCTGCGCGAGCAGATCGTGCCAGGAGTCGATGAACTTCGCGACCCCCTCGTCCTCGAGCACCTGTGTGATGTCGGTGAAGTCGATGCCGAGCTCGGCGATCCCCGCGAACACGACGCGGGCGTCGTCGTAGCCGCCGGTGATGGTGTCACCGGTGACGACGCCGTGGTCGAAGGTGGCGTCGAGCGTCTTCTCCGGCATGGTGTTGACGACGCCCTGGGCGACGAGCTCGGTGACGTAGAGGGTGTCGGGAAGAGCCGGGTCCTTGACGCCGGTCGACGCCCATAGCGGGCGCTGCAGATTCGCCCCCGCGCCGAGCAGCGCCGTGGCGCGATCTCCGGCGAACGTCTTCTCGAACAGCTCGTACGCGAGGCGGGCGTTGGCGAGGCCTGCCTTGCTCTTGAGTGCTTCCGCCTCGGGAGTGCCGATCGCGGTGAGGCGCTTGTCGGTCTCGGTGTCGACGCGCGACACGAAGAACGAGGCGACCGAGTGGATGGTCGACAGGTCGATGCCCGCCGCCTTCGCGGTCTCGAGCCCGGTCAGGTATGCGTCGATGACCTCGGCGTAGCGCTCCAGGCTGAAGATCAGCGTCACGTTGACGCTGATGCCGGCGCCGATGGCCTCGGCGATGGCCGGAAGCCCCGCCTTGGTCGCGGGGATCTTGACGAGCAGGTTGGGGCGGTCGATCTTGGCCCACAGCTCCTTGGCCTGCGCGACGGTACCCGCGGTGTCATGCGCGAGGTCGGGGGAGACCTCGATCGAGACGCGGCCGTCGACGTGGTCGGAGGCCTCCCACACGGGGCGGAACACGTCGAGGGCTGCGGCGACGTCCTGCGTGGTGGCAGCGAAGACCGCTTCCTCCGCGGTGGCACCGGAGCCGGCGAGCTCAGTGACCTGCGCGTCGTACGACGTGTCGTTCTTGTCGGTGATCGCGTTGGCGAAGATCGTCGGGTTCGTGGTGACGCCGACGACATTCTTCGTGTCGATGAGGTTCTGCAGGTTGCCGGAGGAGATGCGGGTGCGGGAGAGGTCGTCGAGCCAGATGCTGACGCCTGCGGCGGCGAGCTGCGCGGTAGGGGTGCTCATGCGTTCTCCTTGGTGCTGTTGGCCGCGATGGTCTCGCGGGCGGCCGCGATGACGGCCTCGGTGGTGATGCCGAACTTCTCGAAGAGGGTCTTGTAGTCGGCGGAGGCGCCGAAGTGGTCGATGCCGACCGAGCGGCCGAGGTCGCCCACGATGCCGCGCCAGCTGAGCACGGAGCCCGCTTCGACCGACACGCGGGCGGTGACGGCGGCAGGGAGCACGCTCTCGCGGTACTCGGCGTCCTGCTCGTCGAACCACTCCAGCGACGGGGCGGAGACGACACGCACGTTGACGCCCTCGGCGGCGAGAGCCTCACGGGCGTTGACCGCCAGCTGCACCTCGGACCCGGTGGCGACGATGATGACGTCCGGCGTGCCGTTCGGCGCCTCGGCGAGAACGTAGGCGCCCTTGGCGGCGTTGTCGGCGGAGGCGAAGGTGTCGCCTTCGGCCGCACCATCGCCGCGCTCGAACACCGGGATGTTCTGGCGCGTCAGCGCGATGCCGGCGGGGCCTTCGTGGCGGCGGAGGATCTCCAGCCAGATGGCGGCGGTCTCGTTCGCGTCAGCAGGGCGCACGACCGTGAAGTTCGGGATCGCGCGGAGGGTGGCGAGCTGCTCGATCGGCTGATGCGTCGGGCCATCCTCGCCGAGGGCGACGGAGTCGTGGGTCCAGACGAAGATGCTGGGCACGTTCATGAGCGCGGCCAGACGGACCGGCGGACGCATGTAGTCGCTGAAGATCAGGAACGTACCGCCGAACGCCCGGGTCGGACCGTGCAGGACGATGCCGTTGACGATCGCGCCCATGGCGTGCTCGCGGATGCCGAAGTGCAGCACACGACCGTAGGGGTTTCCGGACCACTCATGCGTCGACCACTCAGCGGGGATGAACGACGGGGCGCCCTTGATCGTGGTGAGGTTCGACTCGGCGAGGTCGGCGGAACCGCCCCACAGCTCCGGAAGCTCCGCAGCGAGGGCGTTGATGACCTGACCGGACGCGGCGCGGGTCGAGACCTCCTTGCCGGCTTCGAACGCGGGGAGCGCGGCAGCGATGTCGGTGGGCAGTTCGCGTGCTTCGAGGCGGTCGAGAAGGGCCTTCTTCTCCGGGTTGGCGACGGCCCACGCGTCGAACGACTCCTGCCAGGACGCACGCACCTCGGCCGCACGGGCGGCGAGCCCGCGAGTGCGCTCGATCACGTCGTCGGCGACCGCGAAGTGCTCCTCGGGGTCGAAGCCCAGGACCTTCTTGGTCGCGGCGAGCTCGTCCGCACCGAGCGCGGAGCCGTGGATCTTGCCGGAGTTCTGCTTGCCCGGCGACGGCCAGCCGATGATGGTCTTGAGGATGATGAGCGACGGCTTCGAGGTCTCACCCTTGGCGGCCTCGATCGCCGCGTACAGCTCGGCGACGTCTTCGACGTACTCGCCGGTCTTCTTCCAGTCGACGACCTGCACCTGCCAGCCGTAGGCCTCGTAGCGAGCGGCGACGTCCTCGGTGAAGGCGACGTTGGTGTCGTCCTCGATGGAGATCTGGTTGGAGTCGTAGATCGCGATCAGGTTGCCGAGCTGCTGGTGGCCCGCGAGCGACGAGGCCTCGCTGGTCACGCCCTCCTGCAGGTCGCCGTCACCGGCGATCACGTACACGAAATGGTCGAACGGGCTCGTGCCCGCCGCGGCCTCCGGGTCGAACAGGCCGCGCTCGTAGCGTGCGGCGTAGGCGAAGCCCACGGCGGAGGCCAGGCCCTGCCCGAGAGGACCGGTCGTGATCTCGACGCCCTTGGTGTGGCCGTACTCCGGGTGGCCCGGCGTGAGGGAACCCCACGTACGGAGAGCCTTGAGGTCGTCGAGCTCGAGCCCGAAGCCGCCGAGGTAGAGCTCGACGTACTGGGTGAGCGACGAGTGGCCGGCCGACAGGATGAAGCGGTCGCGCCCCAGCCAGTCGACATCGGTCGGGTCGTGGCGCAGAACGCGCTGGTACAGGAGATACGCGGCGGGAGCGAGGCTCATCGCGGTGCCGGGGTGACCGTTGCCGACCTTCTCGACGGCATCGGCCGCCAGGATCCGTGCGGTGTCCACCGCGCGTCGATCGATCTCATCCCACTGCAATTCCGACACGTTCATGCCCTTTCCGACAGTTTCGAGGGCGCCCGTATTCCCTGGCAGGTCCGCGACTTCACGGTGAGGTGCACATCGCCGGGCGCGCGAGTGGTTTCAGCATAGCGGTGACGTGAGTCGCACTACGCGGGACCGGGAGCCGGAACACGTCATCCCGTGTCATACACTGGAGAGGTTGTCCGGTCACACGTGCGGAGGAGGCGATCGAGATCTCGACGATGTCTGATCAGACCGTGAGGAAGTCGTCCGTCGGTCGCACGGTGAAGGCCTATATCACCCTCACCAAGCCGCGTGTCCTCGAGCTCCTGCTCGTGTCCACCGTGCCGGTGATGTTCCTTGCGCAGGGAGGAATGCCGAACCTGTGGCTCGTGCTGGCCACCGTCATCGGCGGCTCGATGAGCGCCGGTTCCGCGGCGTCCTTCAACATGTACCTCGATCGCGACATCGACGCGCACATGCATCGCACCGAGAACCGTCCGCTCGTCACGGGCGAGGTCAGCCCGCGCGGCGCGCTGATCTTCTCCTGGACGCTGGCGGTCGCCTCCACGGGCTGGCTCCTGCTGACGACCAACTGGCTCACCGCTGCGCTGTCGGCGACGGCCATCTTCTTCTACGTCGTGATCTACACGATGATCCTCAAGCGCCGTACCGAGCAGAACATCATCTGGGGCGGTATCGCCGGCTGCTTCCCCGTGCTGATCGGGTGGTCGGCGGTCACCGGCTCGCTCGACTGGCCCGCCTTCATCCTGTTCCTCCTGGTCTTCCTGTGGACGCCGCCGCACTACTGGCCGCTGTCGATGAAGTACAAGGACGACTACGAAGACGTCGACGTCCCCATGCTGGGTGTCACGCGCAACGCCTCCCAGGTCGGCCTCCAGGTGATCCTCTACGCGTGGGCCACCGTCGCCTGCTCGCTCCTCCTGGTGCCGATCGCGGGCATGGGGCTCGTGTACACGGTGTCAGCCGCCGTGTTCGGTGGATGGTTCATCTACGAATCGCATCGTCTCTACAACCGCGCCGTCCACGGGACCGAGCCGCGTCCGATGCGCGTGTTCCATGCGTCCATCACATACCTGACGCTGATCTTCGTCGCGGTCGCGGTCGACCCGCTGCTTCCTTTCTGACCTGACGCAGGGAGGCTGGTCTCCCAGAACGACGGAGCGGCGCCGAGGATGTCCTCGGCGCCGCTCCGTCGTTCTGTGCTCAGGGATCACCTGCGCACAGGCGCTCAGCGGGTGATCGACGGGGAGTCGTCTGAGTTCGCGTCCTTCGCCGGCGCGTCATCGAGCGCGGCCGCCGGCGCCGCAGCGGCGTCGGATCCCGCGTCGGCGTCCGCCGCAGTGTCCGTGACGGGCGAAGCGGTGTCCGTGACAGGAGCGTGCGTCTCGTCGGGGGCGGCGGTCCAGTCGATCGCCTCGACGACTGCAGGAGCGGGGGACGCGACGAGTGCGCGGGCGGCGACGAGTCCGAGCGTGAGCAGGATGCCGACGATCCCTGCGGCGAGCACTCCGGCACCCACGACGACGAGCGACTGTCCGACGTAGACCTCGACGCCGGTGGCGGTGCCATCCAGCAGCGTGGTCGTCATCGTGGCGATCTGACCGGAGATCAGCCAGGCGCCGACGGCCGTCGTGGCGAGGGAGACGACCAGGAGCAGCCAGAATCCGATGCTTCGAGTGAGTGACTTGTTCATGACACCCACCCTTGCGGATGCGCTGATGAGCCCGCGATGCGGGAGCTATGAGTCGACTGTGCGGAGATCAGTCCTCGACGGCGGCCGTGCGCTTCAGATGCAGCACGACGACCGTGTAGGTGGCTGCCGAGAGCGAGGCCAGAACCATGTGGATCCCGACGAGGAGCGGGGGGAGGCCCTCCCGTGCCTGCCACACGCCCACACCGACCTGGACGAGGATCGCGAGCACGAGGACGAGGAGCCAGCGGCGGGGCTCCAGACGCTGTACCCAGGCGGTCACCGTCAGGAAGATGACCAGCGCGGCGAGGATGTAGCCGGGCCAGGAGTGCACGTGCGCAAGCACCGTCGCGTCGAAGCCGTGGCGCAGGACGTCGGCGTCACCGGAATGCGGTCCCGACCCCGTCGTGAGGACGCCGAACACGATCGTGACGGCGAGTGCGAGGCCCGTCACGTGGGTCACGGCTGCGAACCAGGCGGGCACTGCGCGCTCTCGCGGGCCGGCGGGAGTCCGGAGCCGCACCAGGAACGCCGCGGTGATGCAGACGAGCAGCAGCGACGACGTGTAGTGGAAACCGACGATGAACGGGTTCAGCCCGGTCAGGACGGTGATGCCGCCGACGAGGGCCTGCGCGACGACGCCGATCAGCACGAGCCAGGCGAGCAGGACGAGGTCGCGCCTGGTGGGAGTCGAGCGCACGGAGCGGACTGCCGCAGCGATCACGGCGACCAGCAGCACCCCCAGGGCGATCGGCGAGGCGGGGAAGTGCAGAGGAGCGGCGATGGCGAACGCGGCGGCAGCCGCGACGATCCCGCCCAAGGCGAACCAGAGCGCGTTGACGAGGCCGCGCTTTCCGGTGAACAGGTGCAGCACCAGCAGCACGACGACGAGGGCGATGATCCCGACGACACCGGTCATCAGGCGGTTGCCGAACTCGATGATCCCGTGGATGCCCTGCACCTCGAGGATGGGAACGAGGGAGTCCGGGGTGCACAGCGGCCAGTCCGAGCATCCGAGGCCCGAACCGGTGAGGCGGACGGCTCCGCCGGTGCCGATGATGATGGTCTCGCTGAGGAACGACAACCACGCGAAGACCGTCAACGCACGCCCCCAGGACGCGGAACGAGGAGCGACCCCTCGCGTCGTCGAGGTGGTGGGGATCAACGTCTCGGGCATAAGTCCTCCGGACCGCGCGAGACGTGGCGGGCATGGCCCGTCCGCCAGGCGGAACCTGTAGAATCGGATTGTTGCGATGGGCGCTGACAGCGCTGAAGCATCGTCAACAGTTTAGGCGCGATGGAAGCGCCGGTGATGAGGGCCCACCAACGGCACCCGCTCCCGCAGACTCGACGGGGATCAGGTGTGTCGGGGCGGATGACACCGTTTGGGACCTGTGAGGAGAGTGTTGGATGTCGGATGTGCTGATCGACCGCCCGGAGCTTGACGGTCTGGGGGTGTACGAATTCGGCTGGCACGATGAGGATGCTGCGGGTGCCATCGCGAAACGCGGCATCTCCGAAGATGTCGTCCGGGGGATCTCGAGCCTCAAGAACGAACCCGAATGGATGCTGAAGACCCGGCTCAAGGGATACCAGCTCTTCGGGCGCAAGCCGATGCCGACGTGGGGTGCAGACCTCAGCGAGATCGACTTCGACAACATCAAGTACTTCGTCCGCTCCACCGAGAAGCAGGCGCAGACGTGGGAAGACCTCCCCGCCGAGATCCGCGAGACCTACGAGCGTCTCGGGATCCCCGAGGCCGAGCGTCAGCGCCTGGTCGCCGGAGTCGCCGCGCAGTACGAGTCCGAGGTCGTGTACCACCAGATCCGCGAGGACCTCGAGGCCCAGGGCGTCATCTTCATGGACACCGACACGGCGCTGCGCGAGCACCCCGAGTTCTTCGAGGAGTACTTCGGCACGGTCATCCCCGCCGGTGACAACAAGTTCGCCGCGCTGAACACCGCTGTCTGGTCGGGCGGATCGTTCGTCTACGTCCCCAAGGGCGTGCACGTCGAGATCCCGCTGCAGGCCTACTTCCGCATCAACACCGAGAACATGGGCCAGTTCGAGCGGACCCTGATCATCGCCGACGAGGACAGCTACGTCCACTACATCGAGGGATGCACGGCCCCGATCTACAAGTCGGACTCCCTGCACTCGGCCGTCGTCGAGATCATCGTGAAGAAGAACGCCCGTGTGCGCTACACGACGATCCAGAACTGGTCGAACAACGTGTACAACCTCGTCACCAAGCGTGCCGTGGCCTACGAAGGCGCGACCATGGAGTGGGTCGACGGCAACATCGGCTCCAAGGTGACGATGAAGTACCCGTCGATCTACCTGATGGGCGAGCACGCGAAGGGCGAGACCCTGTCCGTCGCCTTCGCCGGTCCCGGTCAGCACCAGGACGCTGGCGCGAAGATGATCCACATGGCGCCGTACACGCAGTCGTCGATCGTCTCGAAGTCGATCGCACGCGGAGGCGGCCGTGCCGGTTACCGCGGCGAGGTCCGTGTCGATGCCGCTGCGCACCACTCCGCGAACACCGTGCGCTGCGACGCCCTGCTCGTGGACACGAAGTCGCGCTCCGACACCTACCCGGCCATCGACATCCGCGTCGATGACGTGCAGCTGGGCCACGAGGCCACGGTCTCCAAGGTCAGCGAGGAGCAGCTCTTCTACCTGCAGTCCCGCGGTATGCCCGAGGACGAGGCCATGGCGATGATCGTGCGCGGTTTCATCGAGCCGATCGCCCGAGAACTGCCGATGGAGTACGCCATGGAACTGAACAAGCTCATCGAGATGGGCATGGAAGGATCGGTCGGCTAAATGGCGGCCTCGACGACAGCGCCCAGTGAGGCGCAGCACACGAACGCGCACATCGACCCTGCGGCTCAGGTCGCGGCGGCGGGCTTCGTCCCGGTGCAGACCCGCTCCGAGCGGCCGCACTCGTTCGAACCGTCCGACTTCGGAGCACCGACCGGACGCGAGGTCAACTGGAAGCACACGCCGGTGGCGAAGCTCGCCGGACTCTTCTCCGATGAGCCGGGCGAGGAGAACGCCGTGACCTACGGTCTCGACGCTGTCGAGGCGTTCCTGGAGCCCTCCTCGGATGAGGAAGGGCCCTACGGGGAGTTCTTCCGTCCTGAAGATCTCTCCAGCGCCCTCGCCTGGAAGCATGGCCCGCGTGGACTGCACATCCAGCTCCCGGCTGAGGCAGAGCTCGACGAGCCGGTCGTGGTCCCGATCACGGGCACGGGCGCCGATAAGCGTGCGTTCGGTCAGATCCTCATCGAGGCGAAGCCGCACTCGCGCGGCACCGTCGTGCTCGACCACTCCGGTTCCGCGCAGTACGCGCAGAACGTCGAGATCATCGTGCGCGACGGCGCGAGCCTGACCGTCATCAGCCTGCAGCGCTGGGACGATGACGCGGTGCACGCCGCGGCTCACCAGGCCACCGTCGGTGCCGATGCCACGCTGAAGCACTTCGTCATCAGCTTCGGCGGCGGTGTCGTGCGTGTGAACCCGAGCGTCGAGCTCACGGGCGCCGGATCCGAGGGATACCTCTACGGGCTGTCCTATGCCGACGGCGGTCAGCACCTCGAGAGCCAGGTCTACCTGCACCACAAGGGCGCGCACACCAAGGGCGACGTGCTCTACAAGGGCGCGCTGCAGGGCGAGGGCGCACACAGCGTCTGGATCGGCGACGTGCTGATCGGTGCCGACGCCACGGGCACCGACTCCTACGAGGCGAACCGCAACCTGGTGCTGACCGAGGGTGCTCGTGCCGACTCGATCCCGAACCTCGAGATCGAGACCGGCGACATCCTGGGAGCCGGGCACGCGAGTGCGACCGGTCGTTTCGACGACGAGCAGCTCTTCTACCTGCAGGCCCGCGGCATCACCGAGGAGGAGGCCCGTCGTCTGGTCGTGCTCGGATTCCTCACCGATATCGTGCAGCGCCTCGGCATCCCCGCCCTCGAGACCGAGTTGCTGGCGGCCATCGAGGCGGAGCTCGCCGAGGTGAGCGCATGACCGCCGAACGCGTCTGCGGAGTCTCCGACCTCGAACAGGACACACCGCTGCGCGTGGACCCGAGCGGCGTGCCCATCACGGTGATCAAGGACGGCGAAGGAGTGATCCACGCCATCGGCGACACCTGCACGCACGGCGACATCTCGCTGTCCGAGGGCTTCGTGGAGGGCGACACGGTGGAGTGCTGGGCACACGGCTCCGCGTTCTCCCTCCTCACCGGCAAGCCCCAGAATCTCCCCGCGTATGAGCCGGTCCCGGTCTACGTCGTCCAGATCGACGGCGACGACGTGCTCATCGATCCGACTGTGATTAAGGAAGTCTGAAGAATGTCTGTTCTCGAGATCCGCGACCTGCATGTGACGGTCGAGACCGAGGCGGGGACCACCCCGATCCTCAACGGAATCAACCTCACCATGAACACGGGGGAGACCCACGCGATCATGGGCCCCAACGGCTCCGGCAAGTCCACGCTGGCGTACACGATCGCCGGTCACCCGAAGTACACGGTGACGTCCGGTTCGATCACGTTCGACGGTCAGGACGTGCTGGAGATGAGCGTCGACGAGCGGGCCCGTGCCGGCCTGTTCCTCGCGATGCAGTACCCGGTGGAGATCCCCGGCGTGACGGTGACGAACTTCCTCCGCACGGCCAAGACCGCCCTCGACGGCGAAGCGCCGGCGATCCGCGGCTGGACCAAGGACGTCAAGGAGGCCATGTCGAACCTGCGCATGGACCCGAAGTTCGCGCAGCGCAACGTCAACGAGGGTTTCTCCGGTGGCGAGAAGAAGCGCCACGAGATCCTCCAGCTCGAGGTGCTGAAGCCGAAGTTCGCCGTGCTCGACGAGACCGACTCCGGCCTCGACGTCGACGCGCTCAAGATCGTCTCCGAGGGCGTCAACCGCGCGAAGGAGTCCACCGGACTCGGCGTGCTGCTGATCACGCACTACACCCGCATCCTCCGCTACATCCGCCCCGACTTCGTCCACGTGGTGGTCGCGGGAAAGATCGTCGAAGAGGGCGGCCCCGAGCTCGCAGACCGGCTGGAGAACGAGGGATACGACCGTTTCCTCGACCCCGCAGCCCCCATCGAGGCGTAGGCTGATCGCATGACAGCGACCCTCACGGACGAGAAGTACGACGCGGTCACCGAGGCTCTCAAAGACGTCATGGACCCCGAGCTCGGGATCAACGTCGTCGACCTCGGCCTCATCTACGACCTCGCCTGGGATGACGAAAACGACGCTCTCGTCATCCACATGACGCTGACCAGCGCCGGCTGCCCGCTCACCGACGTCCTCGAGGATCAGACCGCTCAGGCTCTGGACAGCGTCGTCGATCGCTTCCGGATCAACTGGGTCTGGATGCCCCCGTGGGGTCCGGAGCGGATCACGGACGACGGGCGCGACATGATGCGCGCTCTCGGATTCGCGATCTGACCGCACAGAACGTCAAGCAGGACGAAGCGGGCGCGACTACGCGCCCGCTTCGCTGACTCCGCACCGGTGCGGGGCGAGACTCGGGAGAACGAATGCTTCAGGTGAAAGCCCTGCCCTTGGCCGAGCTTCGCGAGCGGACGAGCGAGAAGTGGCGGGAGTATCCGGCCGACGTGCTTCCCCTGTTCGTCGCCGAGACCGACTTCCCTCTCGCGCCTGCCATCACGGCGGCCCTGCAGCGTGCGGTAGAGATCGGCGACACCGGCTATATGGCGTCGAGGACTCCTCTTGCGCAGGCCTTCTCGGACTTCGCATCCCGCCGTTACGGGTGGGAGCCCGACCCCGCGCGAATCCGCAGCACGGCGGATGTGAGCATGGGGATCGTCGAGATCCTGCGCCGTGTCACGCAGCCGGGGGAGCGCGTGGTCGTGACGCCGCCGGTCTATCCGCCCTTCTACGACCTGGTCGCCGAAGCCGGTGCGGAGGTGGAGCGGGTTCCCCTCCGCGACACCGGGACCCGGTGGGAGCTGGATCTGGACGGGATCCGCGCCGCCTTCGAAGACGGAGCGACGGCCATCCTGCTCTGCAACCCCCACAACCCCACCGGTACGGTGCACGGACGCGACAGCCTCACTGCTCTCGCGGAGCTCGCCGACGAGTTCGGTGTCGCCGTGGTGTCGGACGAGATCCACGCGCCGCTCGCCCAGCCGGGTTCGGGGTTCACACCTTTCCTCGCGGTGAGTGATGTCGCGCAGCGGGTGGGGTACGCGCTCGTGAGCGCGAGCAAGGCCTTCAACCTCGCCGGGCTCAAATGCGCTCTCATGGTCACGGCCGACGACGAGACGAGCGCCGTGGTGCGCGGACTCCCGGTCGAGGTCGAATGGCGCACCGGGCAGTTCGGTCTGCTCGCCGCCGTCGCTGCGTTCTCGGAGGAGAGCGACGAGTGGCTCGACGGGCTGCTGCGCACTCTGGACGAGAACCGCCTGCTGCTCGAGGATCTGCTCGCCGCGCACCTCCCCGGAGCGCGGTACCGCATTCCCGATGCCGGCTACCTGGCGTGGATCGACCTCACCGCGTTGGAGTGGGGCGAAAACCCGGCCAGACGGATCCTGAAGGACGCGAAGGTCGCCCTGCACTTCGGGCCCGCCTTCGGCGCGGAGGGCGCAGGCCACGTGCGGTTGAACTTCGGCACCAGTCCGGAGATCCTCACCGAGGCCATCGAGCGCATCGCGTCGCTCGTCGGCCGATGACCGCCCCGTCCGAGGCCGCGACGATCTGGGATCGTCACCGCATCTGGGTGACCCTCGGCGCGGTCGCACTGATCTTCCTCGCGGCGATCGAGGCTCTCGCCGTCACGACCGTCATGCCCATCGTGAGCGCGGCCCTGAATGGAGAGGCGCTCTACGCCGTCGCCTTCGCGGGGACGCTGGCCACGAGCGTGATCGGCATGGTCGCGACCGGAGCATGGTCGGACGCCCGGGGTCCCCGCGGCGCGCTGTACGTCGCCGTGTCGCTCTTCATCGTCGGCCTGCTGATCTCGGGCTTCGCCGTCACGATGCACCAGTTCCTGATCGGGCGACTGGTGCAGGGGCTGGGGACGGGTGGACAGACGGTCGCGCTCTATGTCGTGGTGGCGCGGCTGTACCCGCCTCACCTGCACGGGCGCATCTTCGCCGCCTTCGCCGCGGCTTGGGTCGTTCCGTCGATGGTCGGTCCGTTCCTCGCGGGAGCCGTCGCCGAGTATCTCGACTGGCGCTGGGCCTTCCTCGGCGTGGCCGTGCTCACCGCTTCGGCTTTCCTCATGATCGCGGTGCGGCTCCGTGGGGTCGACCTGGGGCAGGGGGAACCGCAGGATCGGAGGGCGCTCGTCGTCCGGCTGCTGCTCGCAGTGGTGGTGGCGGTACTCGCGGTCGTCATCGGCTTCTCGGCCGAGATGGAGCCGTCGATCGGGTGGCCCGTCGCGATCGGAGCCGTGCTGGCGATCGGGTTCGCGGTGCTGCCGCTGTTGCCACGGGGTACGCTTCGAGCTGGACCCGGGTTGCCCAGCGTCGTGCTGATGCGCGGCATCGTCGCCGGTGCGTTCTTCGCCACGGAGGCCTACATCCCGTATCTACTCATGAGGAAGTTCGACTTCAGTGCGACCTGGGCGGGCATCGCCCTGATGCTGGCGGCACTGGCGTGGGCAGGCGCCTCAGCCCTGCAGGGGCGGTTCGGAGAGCGTCTGGGCAACCGCCGCATCACGGCGATCAGCCTGGGCTCGCTGCTGATCGCGATGCTGTGCGTGCTCTTCGCTGCGGTCTTCGATGTCTCGCCCGCTCTGGTGGTCGTCGGCTGGGCCTTCGCCGGCGGTGGGATGGGCCTGCTCTACCCGCGCCTGACCGTGTTGACGCTCGCGTACTCGAACGAGACCGATCAGGGGTTCAACTCGTCCGCGTTGTCGATCTCGGACGCCTCAGGATCGGCTGTCGCGATCGCGCTGGCGGGTCTCGGTGTGGCGACGCTCGGCGGCGGGGCCGGGGCGTTCAGCGCCGTCTTCGCGTTCGGCATCGCCCTCGTGGCGCTGGCTGTGGTGCCCGGTCTCAGGCTCGGGCACGCGGCCGAGTCTCCGGCGACCTGAGCGCTCCCGCGAGGGCAGCGACCCCGAGGTCGAAGACGCGGTCGAGTCCGGCGGTGACATCCGCATCCTCCGCGGCCGGGAGCGCGCCGTGGCTGTCGGCGTGCATGCGCTGCTGCACGAGCGTGGCGTGGCCCAGCACGAAGTGGAGGATGGCGATTCCTCGATCCTCGGCATCCGAGGCACCCTGTGCACGCAGGGTGTCGACCAGAGCCTTCTGCGCAGTGGAGGAACCGAGCTGGAGTGCGTAGGTGCTGAGGACCAGCTCGGCACCGTCACGATAGGCGAAGAGGGCATCGCGGATGCCGCGCGCTGTGACGATGATGTCCGTTCCACCGTGCGGTATCGACGCGGTGATCCGGTCGGCGAGCTCGGCGAGCAGCTCCTGCTTGTTCGCGAAGTGCCAGTAGAGGGCGCTCGGCTGCAGGTCGAGGCCCGCGGCGATACGTCGCATGGAGAGGTCGGCGAGTCCGACCTCATCGAGCAGGGCGAGTGCGCTCCGTGCCACGCTGTCGCGGTCGTGTCGGGCCGGATTGGGCTCTGGGCTCATGCTCCGATTATAGTGAACGACGTTCAGGTGAACAGTGTTCAGGTGCGACGCGGAGGAAGCAGCGGTGGAGAGTTCCTCATCGATCGGACCCGCTCCGATCACCCTCGACCGGGTGTCGGTCGAGATCGACGGGCGCATGGTCCTGCACGACGTCAGCGTCGGGTTGACCGCACGGACGACGGCGGTGATCGGAGCCAACGGCTCAGGCAAGTCGACCTTCGCGCGCCTCCTCAACGGCCTCGTCGCGCCGCGAGACGGAACCGTCTCGGTACACGGACTCGACACCGTCCGAGACCGCGCCGCCGTGCGCAAGCTCGTCGGTTTCGTCTTCACCAACCCCGATGCGCAGATCCTGATGCCGACTCCGGCCGAAGACCTCGCGCTCTCGCTCCGAGGGCGTCCGAAGTCCGAGGTGTCCGAACTCGTGAGGGAGACGCTCGAGACGCACGGTCTGGCGGAGCACGCGGACGTTCCGGCGGCCGCCCTGTCCGGCGGGCAGAAGCAGCTGCTCGCCCTGGCTTCCGTGCTGATCGCCGATCCACATGTGATCGTCGCCGACGAGCCGACGACCCTGCTCGATCTGCGCAATTCCCGTCGCATCGCCGATCTGCTGCTCGGGGTCCGGGCACAGATCGTCATCGTGACACACGACCTCGAACTGGCCTCTCGCTGCGACAGCGCGTTGCTCTTCGACGAGGGACGCATCGTGACCTCCGGCGTGCCCTCGCGTGTGATCGCTGCGTACCGGGAGGCGTGCGCGTGATCGCGCTGTATCACCCGGGGACGGGGATCGTGCATCGGGCGCCGGCCGCGCTCAAGCTGGGGATGCTGGCGTTCGGAGCCCTCGTCCTGTCGCTGTATCCGCACGATCCGGTGAGCATCGCGGTCGCGCTCCTCGTGGTGGTGGGGCTCTACCGCGTGAGTGGACTCCCGTTCCGCGTGCTCGCCGCCGAGGCGTGGCGCCTGCGCTGGATCGTGCTCGTGCTCACGGCTGCGCTCCTGATCTTCGTGTCGCCCGAGGCGGCATGGATCAGCACAGGACGTGTGGTCGCGGTGCTGCTCCTCGCCGGTCTGCTCACTCTGACCACGAGGACGTCGGCGCTGCTCGATGTCCTGCAGCAGCTGCTGCGACCGTTGCGTCGGCTCGGAGTCGATCCCGAGGCGGTGGCCCTGACGATCTCCCTGACCCTCACGACCGTCCCGGTGATCGCGGGGTTCGCCGTACGCGTGCGGGAGGCGGAGCAGGCTCGTGGTGCACGGCTGGGTATCCGCACGGTGGTGCCGTTGCTCGTGCTCGCTCTGAAGCATGCGGATGATGTCGGAGACGCCCTGGCGGCCAGAGGCATCGGCTGACTCACACGAGGGCCGGCGCGACGGGGACCGTCGACGGTCGCTGCCTTGCGGTCCGTGGCGTCGGGAGCGAAGCCAGCCGCAGAGAACCAGCGATCATCGCGAGTGCGATCAGGGCGGTTGCGACGGACGTGCCGAGGACCAGCAGCAAGACGATCCCGACCAGGGCGCTGAGAGCGCTGGCGACGATGCGACCGAGCGAAGACGCGGCGGCGGGTGCGGCCTGCGATTCGAACCGCGTGAACGCGACGGCGACGACGGCCGTGAGAGCGAGCGCGGTCGCGAGCCACAGCGGGCGTCCCGACCACCACGCCGCGCTGTCCAGTGCCGGGAGCGAGGCGCCGGTCAGGAGCGCAAAGGCGGCGGTAGCGCCCGCCATGAGCAGCAGCACGGGCATGTGCCAGAGGTAGATCGTCATGGTCCGCACCGTCACGAAGGCGGTGAACGCGGCCACGTGCGGCTGTCGGCTGAATCGCTCGAGACGCTCGCGGTGCAGGGAGAGCAGGCTCGTGTGCGCGACCCCCACGAGGAGGAGGGCGGCCGTCGGCGGATTGATGTTCGCGATGAGGTCGGCGGAGTAGACGCCGACGGCGAAGGTCATGATGAGCGCGAGGACGGCCGCGAGGCCCGCAACGATGCGGATCCGTCGGCTGAGGCGCTCGATGCGTCCATCGGCGAGGAAGAAGCCGAGTTGTTGGAGGGCCATCCACACGAAGGCGAGGTTCAGGAAGCCCAGACCCTCGACGCCGGAGACTCCGCGGAGGACGTCGATCGCGATCGCGGCAGCGGCAAGGGCACCGATCGTCCACAGCGGCGCACGCCGGTGAGCGGCGGCGAAGAGGGGGAGAAGCGCCTGGCAGAGGAGGAAGACCCCGAGGAACCAGAGCGGCTGGCCATAACGGAACCCGGCCGTCGCGATGAGGTCGGCGGGAACGCCGAAGATCGTGAGCAGAGCGAGCGCGAGCCCGACGACCGCGATCGTCACGATCGCGGGGCGCAACAGTCGGTGAACGCGGCCGGCGACGAATCCGACCGCCGTTCCGCCGCGCTGCCGCATGCGCTGATGCGCGAGGAATCCGGAGAATCCACCGATCACGAAGAACAGCGGCATCACCTGCAGGAGCCAGCTCAGCGGAGCGATCCACGCGGTGCCGTCGCTGGCGTTCTCGAAGATCGGTCCGGAATCGCCGACCGTGACGCCCACCATGATCGCGTGCAGCAACACGACCCCGAGCACGCAGAGAGCCCGCAGGAAGTCGATGCCCGTATCGCGGGATGTGCGCAGCCCGGCGGCGACGGGCGGTGTCTGGACGATGGCCATGAGTCCTCCTCGGAAGCGATGTTCCAGGAGACTATGGACGTGGTGCGGGCGGAGACATCACCCTCGGGTCCCGTCGTACCCCCCTACGACGGGATGAGTCGCGGCGATGCGTCGTCAGGACGAAGGCTCGACGAGCCCGGTGTCGTACGCCAGGATCACGGCGTGCACGCGGTCACGGAGGTTCAGCTTGGCGAGAACCTTGCCCACATGTGTCTTGACGGTCTGCTCGGCGATGAACAGCTCGGCGGCGATCTCGGTGTTGGAGCGGCCTCGACCGATGAGCACGAGGACTTCCCGTTCGCGGTCGGTGAGGTCGGCGAGCGCCGTCGCTGCGCGTGGAGTCCGGGGTCGGCGTCCGGCGAACTGCTCGATCATGCGTCGTGTCACGCTGGGAGCGAGGAGAGCATCACCGCCGGCGACGACGCGCACGGCGTGCACGAGCTCCTCCGGCAGCGCATCCTTCAGCAGGAAACCGCTGGCACCGGCCTCGAGCGCGTCGTACACGTAGTCATCGATGTCGAACGTCGTGAGCATGATGATCCGGGGGACATGCGCCGCGGGGTACGAAGGCCCGAGGATGCGACGAGTGGCTTCGATGCCGTCCAGTTCCGGCATCCGCACGTCCATGAGGATCACGTCGGGGTCGAGGCGCGCCGCGAGCGTGACCGCCTCCGCACCGTCGGCCGCTTGGCCGGCCACCCTGATGCCGTCGTGGGCGTCGAGGAGCGCCCCGAAGCCGGCACGGACCATGGCCTGGTCATCGGCGATGAGCACGTTGATCGTCACGAGCGTTCCTTGTTGTGAGGGGCGGTGTTGTGAGGGGCGGTGTCGCGAAGGGCGGTGTCGCGAGGGGTGGCACCGAGAGGAGTGGCAGATGAAGGGAGGTCGGCCGGTGAGGGATCATTCGGGCTGTCCGGACTGACCGGGAGGACGGCCTCGACCTCCCAGCCCCCGTCGGTCGAGGGGCCGGCGGAGAGGCTCCCACCGAGGAGTTCCGCGCGTTCCCGCATGCCGCGCAGACCGTATCCGCCCACGTGACCGTCCGGAAGGCGGGGCGGGGCGGTGTTGTGCACCACGATCCGGATCGATCGGGACTCGGCGCGCACGCGCACGGCGATCTGTGCCCCAGGGGCGTGACGGACGGCGTTGCTCAGAGCCTCTTGGACGATGCGGAAGGCGGCGATCTGGACGGCGGGCGTCGCCGCCGTAGCGGCGTCCCCACCCTCCAGGACGAGTCCGACCTCGACGCCGGCGCGGCGGATGCTGTCGACCAGGGAGGGGATGTCGTCGATGCCCTGCTGCGGAGCGAGCTCGGCACTCTGATCCTCGGTGCGCAGCACGCCGAGCATGCGCCGCATCTCGGCGAGCGAACTCCGTGCGGTCGCGGCGATGTCCTCGAACTCCGCGACGGCCACGTCATCCAGGTCGGGGATGCGGTACTTCGCGGTGGAGGCCTGCACCTGGATCACCGACATGCTGTGTGCCACGACGTCGTGCAGCTCGCGAGCGATCCTCGTGCGCTCTTCCACGAGTGCGCGTCTGGCCTCCTCGAGCGCGCTGTGCTCCCTCTCCCGTGAAAGCTCGGCCGCCACCCTGACGCGTCCGGCGATCAGCGAAGCGATCAGGAACATGGCCGAGGCGAGGGAGGTCGTCACGATGAGGTCGGCCGTGGCGCTGGCGGACGATTCCGGCACGGCCACCATGTCGGGGCGGAGCATCGGCGAGACGAGCGAGGCGATGGCCCCGAGGATGAGAGCGAACGCGCCGAGCCGTGCACCGTGGAGGAATGTGACGACTCCGACGAACAGGATGAATGTCAGCAGCGCAGGGACCGACCAGGGCCATGGGGACGCGATCGCGAGCTCGGGAACGACGGTGAGTGGGAGAGCGAGCGCCCCGGCCGTGAAGAGCCCGACGGCCCAGCGAGGATGAGAGATCGCCAGCAGCGGGGAGACGCACAGAGCCGCTCCGAGGATGAACGACAACGGGACGGGTGTGCCGTACAGGACGCTCTGCAGCGAGACGAGCACCGTGAACAGCGCCGCCACTGCCGTGCACAGTGCCACGAAGGCGGCGGTGCGACGGCTGATGCGTGTTCGGCGAGGTGAACGCTCGCGGCGGCGTGCCATGGCTCTCATCCTGCCAGTTGCGGCGCCGCGGCACGGCGGCGGCGAGCGGCGGCGATCCGATCGATCACCAGACCGATGAGCAGCGCGATGACGATGCCGAGCCCCGCGCTGAGCAGAGGCTGGTCCTTGATCCAGGCGCCCGCGAGCAGACCGATGACGAGGCTGAACACGCTCCAACTGATTCCGGCGATCAGGCTCAACGGGAGGAACCGGCGCCACGGGAAATCGAGAGCCCCGGCCGACATGTTGACCGCCACCCTTCCGACGGGGATGTATCTGGCACCGAGGATGAGCGTGGCGCTGCGGCGATCGAGTGCGTGTTGGGCATGCGCGAACGCTGCGGCGACGCGCGGTCGGCGCATCCACGCGAAGCGGGTGGTGCCCAGCCCTCGTCCGATCAGGAACGCGACGTTGTCACCGATCGCCGCCCCGATGGCAGCCACTGCCCCGAGAAGAAGGAGATTCCCCTCTCCCGTCGAGGCGGCCACGGCGGCTGCGGCCACGAGCACGGTCTCGCTGGGCACCGGGGGGAAGAAGCCGTCGACGATGGTGACGGCGAACAGCACCAGGTACAGCCAGGGTGAGGCGATCGCCTGCATGATCAGGTCGTTGAGGATGTCCACTCCGGCACGGTATTCGGGGAGTGGGAGGGGCGGCATCCCACCGGAGTATCGGCGTGCTCACTCTCCAGGTTGATCTTGCTGACCGCGACTCTCGGGGACGCGGCTTATACTGGGAGGCTGGCCGATCGGCCGAACACCCTCCCCGAAAGAACGGACGTCCGCTGTGCTTGCCGTGCACGACCTCGAGATCCGCGTTGGCGCGCGCCTGCTGATGGAGAACGTCTCGTTCCGCGTCGCCGACGGAGACAAGATCGGACTCGTCGGCCGCAACGGGGCCGGGAAGACCACGCTCACCAAGGTGCTCGCCGGCGATGTGCTGCCGTCCGGCGGAAGCGTGACCCGCTCCGGCGAACTGGGCTACCTTCCGCAGGACCCGCGTTCGGGCAACCCCGAAGACCTCGCGCGCACGCGCATCCTCGACGCCCGTGGGCTCGGTCAGCTCAACCTCGGGATGACGGAGGCGGCCCTCGCGATGGGGTCGGACGACCCCGCAGTGGCCGACAAGGCCATGAAGCGCTACGCCCGCCTCACCGAGCAGTTCGAGGCCCAGGGCGGCTATGCGGCGGAGGCGGAGGCGGCGTCGATCGCCAACAACCTCTCGCTCCCCGACCGCATCCTCGATCAGCCGCTGTCGACCCTCTCCGGTGGACAGCGTCGCCGCATCGAGCTCGCGCGCATCCTCTTCTCCGACGCGCAGACGATGATCCTCGACGAGCCGACCAACCACCTCGATGCCGACAGCGTGGTGTGGCTGCGCGAGTTCCTCAAGGGCTACAAGGGCGGGCTGATCGTGATCAGCCACGATGTCGAGCTCGTCGGTGAGACGGTCAACCGCGTGTTCTACCTCGACGCGAACCGTCAGGTCATCGACACGTACAACATGAACTGGAAGAACTACCTGCGTCAGCGGGTGGCCGATGAGGAGCGCCGCAAGAAGGAGCGCGCGAACGCCGAGAAGAAGGCCACGACCCTGCAGCTGCAGGCGGCCCGCTTCGGTGCGAAGGCCTCGAAGGCCGCTGCGGCGCATCAGATGATCGCGCGTGCGGAGAAGCTGCTGGCGGGGCTCGACGAGGTGCGTCAGGAAGACCGGGTCGCGAAGCTGCGCTTCCCGAAGCCGGCACCCTGCGGCAAGACCCCGATGATGGCGTCCGGCCTCTCGAAGTCGTACGGGTCGCTCGAGATCTTCACCGATGTCGACCTGGCGATCGATCGCGGCTCCAAGGTCGTCGTCCTCGGGCTCAACGGTGCGGGCAAGACCACGTTGCTGAGGATGCTCGCCGGCGTCGATCAGCCCGACACCGGGCAGCTCGAGCCGGGACACGGCCTCAAGGTCGGCTACTACGCCCAGGAGCACGAGAACCTCGACGTGAACCGCTCGGTGCTCGAGAACATGGTCTCGGCCGCTCCGCACATCACCGAGACCGAGGCGCGCAAGGTGCTCGGGTCGTTCCTGTTCACAGGCGACGATGTGCTGAAGCCTGCAGGAGTCCTGTCGGGTGGGGAGAAGACGCGTCTGTCGCTCGCGACGCTCGTCGTGTCGTCGGCGAACCTGCTGCTGCTCGATGAGCCGACCAACAACCTCGATCCGGCCTCTCGTGAAGAGATCCTCGGTGCGCTCGCACACTACGAAGGTGCGGTCGTGCTCGTGTCCCACGATCCGGGGGCGGTGCAGTCGCTCAACCCCGAGCGTGTGCTGATCCTGCCCGACGGCGTCGAGGACATCTGGAGCCAGGAGTACCAGGACCTCATCGAGCTCGCCTGACGTCGGAGTCGCCTCCCGACCGAAGCGGGTGCTGCGCGAGCGCGCGCTCCGATTCTCAGGCGGCTGAGGTACGTGGCATAGTCGAAAACATGCCGACGGACTCCCGATCGCCCGACACCGGGAGCTGGCTGCGTGCACAAGCGGCGCTCACCGGCGTCGCGCCAGCACTGGATGTCACAGGACTTCCCGTCGACCCGGTTCCGCTCTTCCTGGACTGGATCCGACATGCGGCTTCCGTCGGAGTCGCCGAACCCCATGCGGCGACCCTGGCGACGGTCGACGGAGACGGCATACCGGATGCTCGGACGTTGATCCTCAAGAACGTCGATGAGCGAGGGTGGGCCTTCGCCGGTGCGCGTTCGTCTCGCAAAGGGTCGCAGCTCGCGAGCACCCCTGCCGGAGCGCTGAACTTCTGGTGGCAGCCGCTGGCGCGAGCCGTCCGTGTACGTGGACGGGTTCAGGAGGCCGGCGAGGGCGAGAGCGCAGCCGATCTCGCGGCGCGGTCTGCGGCGGCCAGGGCGGGCATCGCGCCGGGGGACTGGGCCCTGTGGAGGCTCGTGCCGACCCGCGTCGAGTTCTGGCAAGGGGCGGCCGACCGTGATCACACGCGGATCGTGTATCGCCGAACGGATGCGGCGTGGGATCTCTCGGTGACAGGGGCCGCGGCCATGACAGGGACAACGGCCGGAGAGGAAGAGCACGCATGAGCGGCTATCAGGTGGTGGAGATCGGAGCGCTCGAGGAATGGCGAGCGCATCACGGCGGCTTCGACGCCGCGCGTTCGCGGGACGGGCGTCGTGTCGTGGATCACGAACTGACGATGCAGTACATCGGGATGACCGCGAATGCCCTGCAGCCGGGGGAGGAAGCCGGCTACTGGCACGTACACCGGAAGATCGAAGAGGTGTACGTGTTCCTTCACGGGCGAGGGCAGATGGGTCTCGACGACGATGTGGTGGAAGTCGGGCCGGGGACCGTGGTCCGTGTGGGGCAAGGGGTCGCCCGCACGTGGCGGGCTCGTCCGGACAGTCCCGG
>NZ_LSJW01000040.1:0-22225 GCF_001557335.1 Microbacterium sp. CCH5-D1 | reverse complement strand
TGTCGGGGCCGAGGGGGAACCAGATGCCGTAGTGGAACAGCTCGACGGCCGCCGTGATCGGGTTCAGTCGGTAGAGAACGAAGAGCCACTCCGGTGCGACACGGGCCACCTGCGTCCACTCGTACATGACGGGCGACGCCCAGATCGCGACCATGACGATGATCTCGACGAAGCTCTGCGCGTCGCGGAACGTGACGTTGATCGCGCCGAAGAACAGCCCGAGACCACTCGCCAGCACGGCGATGATCACCAGCGAGAGCACGATCGCGGCCACCGACGCCAGGGAAGGCGCCCACCCGAAGAAGAGGGAGATCCCCACGACGACGATGATCTGCGGAACCGTGTTGACGGCGGCGATCATCATGCTCGCGATGGGGAACATCTCACGGGGCAGATAGATCTTCTTGATGAGCGCCGCATTGTCGACGAGGGAGCGCGTGCCGTTCGAGAAGGCCTCGTTGAAGAAGGTGACGACCGTGATCCCCGACAGCAGATAGATCGGGAAGAACTCGACTCGATCGTTCAGACCGAGGAAGACGCCGATGGCGACGAAGAAGACGACGAACTGGACGAGCGGCTTCACGTACGACCAGAGCCAGCCGAAGATGGAGCCCCGGTACCTTATCTGCACTTCCTTCCGCACGATGAGCGAGAGGAGATAGCGCTGTCGGAAGACTTCGAGAAGTCCTCGATTCGCGCCGGGGGTCGTCAACCTCTGCGCCTCGAGCGTGCGAGCCTGTTGCACCGCGGATCCACCTTCCGTATGCGCCGACCGTCTCGCGCGCACCGGAGACAATCATACGAGTGACTCTGGGCGCTACCTGGCAACCAGGAGGGACCGGATGCCCGCCGTGGTGGCACAGCCGAGACCCAGGGTGACGCCTGGTGTCGCTGATAGGCTCGCCGAGGTCTGTGCGTCCGTCGATCCGAAAGCAACAGGTACTCGTGACACTTCTCCAAGCTCTCGATCAACCCGCCCTCTTTCGCTTCTCGGACGAGCGGACGGGAACGGAATTCTCCTTGCGGGAGCGTCGTCTGCTGGTGGGGGCGCTGAACTTCCACGCCCTGATGGCGCCGGAGCGGGAACTCCGCGTGCATCTCTACGACGGCACGCGTGAGACGCCGCCGCGGCTCACGGATGACAGCACCTTCGACGGCATGTCGCGGTTCAACAGGCATCGTCTGACGACTTTCGATGTCGTCAGCACGGTCGCACCGGAGAACCGCACGATTCTCCCTTCCGAGGCCGTGTCCGCCGCACTCACGGCTTCGCACACACGGCACCTGCACGTCTCGGCCGACGTGGTGTTGGAGTCCGATCCCTATCAGATGCCGCGCCAGGACCTTATCGGCCGTGTCGCACGGCAGGTGAAGGCCCGTGCGCCCCTCTTCTACGACGACCTCCGCGATCTGTCGCTTCTCCGGTTCCGTCGCCAGCTGCACACGCCGGTGCAGCGCCGTCAGTACGCATCGGAGTTCCGTCCGGGCGAACTCCATGAGGACGACGTCATCGTCCCTGCCGCGCAGACGCCCGCCGGCGCGCAGAAGGCCGTGATCATCGGTCTGCACTGGTTCCAGCTCGGAGGGGCAGAGCTCTGGGCCTTCGAAACCGTCCGACTCGTGCGCGAGGCCGGCTTCCTGCCCATCGTCCTGACGAACCGTGACTCCCATCAGCCGTGGATCACGAGGCCGGAACTCGACGGCGCGCTGCTCATCCCGTTCTCCGAGCCCACGGTCGAATCGCAGACTCCCGGTATCGAGCCGCTGCTGCGAGCTCTGCTGCGCACGTTCGACGTGCGCGGCGTCGTGATCCACCACAACCAGTGGCTGTATGACCGCATCGCGTGGATCGCCGCCTCCCGGCCGGGCATCCCGATCATCGACAGCACTCACATCGTCGAGTACCGAGGGGGCGGATATCCGCTCAGCAGCGCGATCGCGGCCGAGTCCCTGACGAAGCACCATGTCATATCTCCCAGCCTCGCGCGCTGGATGACCGAGGTGCAGGGCATCCCCTCCGAGAAGGTCGTGATGGCTCCGCTGGGCGGACTCACGGTCAAGCCGAAGGATGCCGTCTTCCGGTCCAGGGCTGAGGGGGAGACCTTCACCATCGCTTTCGTCGGCCGGCTGGCAAGACAGAAGGCACCGGAGGTCTTCGTCGCGATGGCCGCTCGCCTCAAGCGCCAGGGCTATTCGGTGCGGTACATCCTTCACGGCGACGGCGAGCTCGCCGGGTGGGTGGACGACATCATCGCCGCAGCGGACATGACCGATGACATCGTCCGTCGCACCTCTCTGACGCCGGTCTCCGAGACGCTCGACGAAGCGCACGTCCTCGTGGTCTCGTCCCACAACGAGGGGCTCACGCTGACGACGCTGGAGGCGATCGCGCACGGTGTGCCCGTCGTCTCGACAGATGTCGGCGCTCAGCGCGACATCATCCCCGCTCCCGCTCTCGTGCCACGTTTCGCACACCGTGCGGCACGGCGACTCGCAGATGCCGTCGCGCCGCTCATCGGCGACGAGAAGGCCAGGGAGTCGCTCTGGCGCAAGGAGCGCAAGGCGGAGAAGAAGCTGCTGTCGCAGCCGTCCGCGAGTTCATGGTTCAAGGAAGAGGTGAGCTCGTGGTGAGCGTCGCAGCGGTGGTCGTCACATTCAATCGGCTGGAGAAGCTCAAGACGGTCCTCGCCTCCATCGCCGCGCAGACGCACCCGGTGGAGACGCTGTTCGTGATCGACAACGCCTCGACCGACGGTACCGCTGAGTACCTGGCGGGCCTCGAGCTCCCGGTGCCCGTCGAGGTCGTCACCATGGCGACCAACTCGGGAGGAGCCGGTGGATTCACCGAGGGTATGCGCCGGGGGTACGCTTCCGGTGCCGATCACGTCTGGATCATGGACGACGACTGCTACCCGAAGCCGGATGCGCTCGCCGCATTGATCGCAGGATTCGATGGTGCCGTGTCGGAGCTCGGCCCCGACGTGCCGTTCGCTTGCTCGGTCGTGGAGTTCACGGACGGCAGCATCTGCGAGATGAACAATCCCGTTCCGACGTGGGACTGGGGACGGCTCCTGGTCAAGGGCCAGCAGAACGTGATGGTCACCGCGTGCTCGTTCGTCTCCGTGCTGATCCCGCGGTGGGCGATCGCCGAATACGGCTTCCCGTACGCGGAGTACTTCATCTGGTTCGACGACCGTGAGTACACGTTGCGTCTGACCGCCCGCTGCCCCGGAGTGCAGGTGCTCGACAGCTCGGTGATCCATGACATGGGCGACAACCGCGGCGTGAACTTCGCGATGGTCGACCGGAAGAGCCTGTGGAAGTTCGCCTACGGCGTGCGCAACGAAGCGTCGTGGCAGCTGCACCACCGCGGACTCCTGCATTTCCTCGAGTTCGGCGCCCGGCTGTTCGTCAGCCTGCACCGCGGAAAGGTCTCCCTCGACCTTCGCGCTCGCCTCCTCGGCAAGTGGCTGCAGGGGATCACCTTCAACCCCAAGGTGCGGTATCCCGAGGCGGAAGACGCGTGAGCTGGCTGGGGGCGGCGCCTGTCATCCTCATCTCGGTAGCCCTTCTCTTCCTCCCCGGATACCTCGTCGCCAGGGCTCTCTCGCTGCGAGGGCTCTGGGCGTGGGGCGTCGCCGCTCCGGCGTCGGTGAGCGTCATCGTGCTCGCGTCGCTGTGGTCAGGCCTGCTCGGTATCCCGTGGTCGGTGCTCCCGGTGCTCGTCACCGCACTCGGCCTGGCGATCGTCGCGTACCTCGTCGCCCGATTCACCCGCGCCCGTGGGCCGGTGGGCAAGGTCTCGCGCCGCACGGCCATGATCGCGGCGTCGTTCGTGGTCGCGGCGATCCTGTTCGGACTTCAGATCGCGCTCGTGGTGGGCGCACCGGAGAACATCTCCCAGACGTTCGACAACGTCTTCCACCTGAATGCCGTCCGGTACATCCTCGACACTGAGAACGCCTCTCCGATGAGCGTGGGCGGCATGACGAGTGCACCAGGAGCGTCGGCGTTCTATCCGGCAGCCTGGCACTCGATCGTCGCGCTCGTCGTCCAGCTCACCGGCACGACCATCATGGTCGCCACGAACGCGGTGACGATCGCGACCGCCGCCGTGGTGTGGCCCGCCACGGTCGCGCTCCTCACGGTGGTGCTCTTCGGGAGGCGACTGACGATCGTCGTCGGCGCAGTCCTGCTGAGCGGGCTCCTCCCGGCGTTCCCGCTGCTGATGCTCGATTACGGTGTGCTCTATCCCTACCTGCTCGGCGTGAGTCTCGTGCCGGCGGCGCTCGCTGCCGTCATCCAGCTCGTGCGGCTCCACGGCGATGATGATCGGATTCCGGACGCCGTACTCGTCCTGCTCGTGCTCGGACTGATCCCGGGTATCGCCGTCGCGCACCCTGGGGCGCTCGTCGCGCTGATCATCCTCTCCATGATCGCGGTCTCCCTCGCCTTCATCGGATTCCTCCGCACCCGTCCGGAGCGTCGCCGCGTGATCATCACCTCGATCGGGTTCGGCGTGCTCGCTCTCGTGAGCTTCATCGCGTGGCGTGTGCTGCGTCCGCCGCTCGAAGCGCGCGGCTGGCCGACAGAGCAGACCATCAGCCAGGCGCTCGGTCAGGCACTCACCCTCTCCCCGCGCTACCAGCTGATCCCTCTGCTGATGGCGGTGCTGTTCGTCGTCGGCGTGGTCGTCGTCGCGAAGCGTCGGCAACGCGCGGACGTCGTCGCCCTCGCCCTCATGCTCGCCGTCACCGTGCTCTTCGTGGTCGCCAGCGCGATGCCGTTCCAGCCGTTGCGCGACCTCATGACGGCGGCCTGGTACAACAACGCTCCGCGCCTGGCGGCGCTTCTGCCCATCATGGCGGTACCGCTCGCGGCGGTCGGGGCTGCATGGGTGCTGGCCTGGGTGCGTCTGAAAGTGGGAGCCCCGTCTGTGCGGCGGTCCGTCGTCGTCGGGATGTCCGTGGGGGCCGTGGTGCTCCTCGCCGGCCAGGCGCTGGCGATGGCGCAGGCGATGACCGCCGCTGCCGTGGCATACCGATACACCGAGACATCGCCTCTCATCTCGACGGATGAGCGCGCTCTGCTGGAGCGGCTTCCCGATGAGGTGCCCGACGACGCGCTCATCATCGGCTCCCCGTGGACAGGGACCGGGATGGCTTACGCCTATGCCGACCGCGAGGTCGTCATGCCGCACATCCTGATGGGGATGAGCCCCGACGAGCAGGAGATCATGGACGAGCTCTCCCGGCGCGGATCGGAAGCGCAGGTCTGCGACGCGGTCGAGCGGTCAGGGGTCGACTATGTGCTCGACTTCGGCTCGCAGGAGATCCACGGCGACGAGCATCGTTATCGTGGTCTCGAGCGACTCGGGCGATCCGATCTGGTCACCGAGATCGACGCCGAAGGTGACGCCGTCCTCTACCAGATCACCGGCTGCGACTGACGTCCCCCTGCGGCTGAGCGTCCAGAAGCGCGGCGTAGACACCTCTGAGCCTGTCGCGGAACGCGTCGAGACCGTACACGGACACGGCCCAGGCCCTGGCCGCGATCGCCGTGTCCTCGCCGGCTCCCCGCAGCGCACTGATCACGGCGTCTGCGAAGGCGTCGGGATCGTCGACGACCGCGTGGAGGAGGTCTGCCCCCTCGATTCCCTCCGCACCGACGGAAGTCGTCACAGCCGGGATGCCCCACATCATCGCGTCGATCGTCTTGAACTTCACTCCGGCGCCGTTGAGCAGCGGCACGACGCAGACATCGGCATCGGAATACACGTCGTCGAAGGAATCGACGGCTCCGGTCACCTCGACTCCATCGGAGCGGGACGCTGCCGCGCGAAGCGCCGCGCTCGGATTCGCCCCGACGATCCGGAAGCGGGCATCGGGTAGCGTCTCGGATACACGCGGCCAGACGGCGGACAGGAACCAGCGCGCAGCTTCGTCGTTGTCCGGCCTGTTCATCGCGCCGGTGAAGACGACCGTCGTGTTCCGGCGACCCCGCTGACGAGCGGGAGGCACGGGGAAGCCGGGATGGACCACCACCGGCGCGGACGAGGGCGAGAGCTCGCGGACCAGGGCGGCGTCCTTCTCGCTGAACGTGATCACGGCATCCACGTCGTCGAACGAGCGACGCTCACGGCGCCTGCTCGCCCGAGCGGCGGCCGAGAACGCCATCTTCTTCAGCGGGTTCGTCGCCTGCTCGGCTGCGCGGTCCCAGCGCTGCGTGATGACATCGTGAGCGATGATGACGGTCTTCGCTCCGGGAGCCAGACGGCGCACGGTGCGGGTGAGGCTCGACATCTCCGACCACTGGTACTCGACGATGTCTGCGGCGGACAGGACCACACGCGAAGGCGCGTCGTTCGCCAGCGCACGGCGGAACCACGGGTGCGCGCTGCTTCCCGTGACGACGGACTGAAGATCGGCGAAGGGCTTGCCGGCGTCCGTCGACAGGGGGCTCCTGCTCTGCAGCAGCCGGTAGTCCAGGTCGGGCTCGGTCGCGGACGCATCGCGGTTCAGGCGTGTCGATGGGGCGACGACGTGGATCGTGAACATGTCGCGGAGCGCTCGATAGTGCTGCAGTGCGTATTGGCCTCCCGCATGACGGATACCCTCGAAGGGCAGGTACTTCGAGACGCTGACCAGGGATGGGCGAGCGGGCGGATCGGACGGTCTGGACATGTTAGCTAGCCTAGGCGTCGTTGCCTTCAGGCGACTGAAGGAGGAATCACGCCAATGAGCGACTATGCCGCGCTGGTCATCGGATATCGACGCCCTGACCTGGTCAGGGACGTGCTCGCGCGCTTGGACTCTCAGGAGGCGCCGTGCGCTCAGGTCATCATCGTGGACAACGGCGGCGATCTGCCTGATGACGTGCTGACGGATGTGAACGGGAGACCACCTGTGATGATCCGACGGGGTGACAACCCCGGGTACGGGGCAGCCGTCAACCTGGCTCTCGACGTGTGTGAGCAGCGAGGGATCGAGAATCTGCTCGTGCTGACGCATGATGCCTGGTTCGAGGAGGACCTCAGCGCGCGCCTGCTCGATGCCTTCGATCGTCTTCCGGACGTGGGCGCGGTCGCGCCGACCCTGTACTGGGTGTCCAGGCCCGATGTCGTGTTCTCCGCGGGTGGAGTCCTCACCAAGGGCGGGCGTGCCTATCACCATGTGACCGCCCCCGCCTCCGGATCCCGCGATGTCGACTGGGTCGACGGTGCGGTCGTGATGTACCGCACCCGTGCGCTCCGCGAGATCGGCGGCATGGAGGAGATGTACTTCCTGTACTTCGAGGATGTCGATACGGGGTGGGCGCTCAGAAGGCACGGCTGGCGGACCGTGGTGCTCGATGTGCGCGCCGCGCAGGAGCCCGGAGCCCATCCGCTGCGACTCGGGGTCCGGAACATGGCGCTGTTCGCGCGCAAGGCCGGGCTCGGCAGGGTGCGCAGCTCGCTCGCGCTCGGTCGTCGGGCGGCGGAGGAGCTCATCGTCGGATGGCGCAGGACAGGACGGGTGCCGGTGGGGGATGCCTTGGCCGGTTGGCGAGATGCCAGGGCCGGCCGCACCGGGAAGATCGATGACTGAGCCCGGCCGTGTGACGATCGACGTCATGCTGCCCTACTACAGTCACCCGGATTCGGCATGGGAGGCGATCCGCTCGGTCCTCGAGCAGACGAGCGACTCCTGGCGGCTCGTCTGCGTCGACGACGCGTACCCCGGTGATCCGATCCGAGAGCGACTCGAAGCGCTCGGCGACCCGCGCGTGGTGTACGTCCGAAACGAGCAGAACCTCGGGCTGGCGAAGAACTTCAATCGCTGTCTCGATCTGGTCGAAGCACCCTACTTCGTGATGATGGGGGATGACGACCGGATGCATCCGGACTACATCGGCGTGATGTCACGGCTCATCGCCGACAATCCCGGGGTGGACGTGTTCCAGCCGGGAGTGAGCGTCATCGATGAGTCTGGCCGACACGTTCTGCCCCTTGCGGATCGCGTGAAGCGCTGGGTACGGCCGCGGGTGGGGGAGGGCGGCCGGATCCTCGACGCTCGGCACATGGCGGAGAGCCTGATCCGAGCGGACTGGGCGTACTTCCCGTCGATCGTCTGGAAGAGCGAGGTGGCGCGCGCCCACGGTTTCGATGATCACTGGGCGGTCGCGCTCGATCTCGGGCTTCTCCTGGACATCGCACTGGACGGCGGGTCGATGCTGGTGACCGACGACGTGGTCTTCGACTATCGCAGGCACATGAGCTCCGTGTCGTCGGTCACGGCCGCGTCGGGCAGCCGCTTCGAGCAGGAAGCCGCGTTCTTCGACGAGTACGCCGCGCGGATGAAGGCCAACGGCTGGGCGCGGGCGGCCAGGATCGGTCGGCGACGGTGCATCTCCCGACTCAACGCCGCGAGCGAGATGGTCGCTGCGCTCGCAGGTGGAGACCTCGCTCGGGCTCGACGCCTGTTCCTGGCCGCGGTCAGGCCCAGCGGCGCAGTGAGGCGCTGACGGTCAGCTTCGCGGACCGCCGTCGAGCTCCTCCAGTCGAGCTTCGAGCGCGCTCAACCGATGCTGGACCTCGATGATGTGCGTCTCGGCGAGACCCGCCTCCTCGGCGAGGACTCTGATCTCCTCCTCCGATGTCGACAGCTCCCACGAGAGATGGAGGGCGACACCGAGCAGGAGCAGGATGGCGAGCAGGAAGAAGAGGTTCGCAGGCAGCTCGACTCCGAGCACCCCCGTGAGCCAGAAGAGCAACTGCGGGAACACCGATGCGACGAGGGCGGCGACGCCGATCAGGAGCCACAGCACCGCGTACTTCTCGCGGAGGCGCCGTGTCAACAGCATCCAGAGGATGAACGACAGCAGAGCGATGGACAGCACGAGTGCGCCGAGAACAACCATGGGGTGCCTTCCTACGCTGACACGACGGGGGACGGGGCGGAGGAGCGTCGGATCGGACGTCGGACGATGGCCAAGGTCAGGGCGAAGACCGATCGCAGCAGGTAGACGGATGCCGAGAGCGGCCCCTGGCTGGGCTTTCCGTGCAGGCGCGGACGCATCGCGACCGGAACCTGGGTGACCGTCAGCCCTGCGTGCACTGCTGCGACGAGGGAGTCGAGCGTGTCGCCGAGGTACTCCGCGGGGTAGTAGGTGATGTACTGGGCGATCGCCCGGCGGTTGGCCGCGCGGAAGCCGCTCGTCACGTCGGTCAGCGTGGCGCCGGAGACGCGGGACACCGTCCGTGCGAGCACGCGCATCGCCCACCGGCGAGGACCCCGGGCGACGTAGTCGCCGACCTCGGCGAATCGCGCGCCGATGGAGATGTCGGCGTGCTCGAGCCCTGCAAGCACGCGATCGATGTCCTGCGGGTTGTGCTGGCCGTCGGCATCGACCTGGATGACGCGGCTGTAGCCGTGACGCGCGGCGTACAGGAACCCCGCACGCATCGCGCCGCCGACGCCCAGGTTGAACGGCAGCCGCACCACGCGTGCACCCGCGGCATCGGCGACCGCGCCCGTCGCGTCGGTGGACCCGTCATCGATGACCAGCACGTCGTACGTGGGGCATGCAGCGGTGATCTCGCGGACCGTCGTCGGGATGTTCTGCGCTTCGTTCCAGGCGGGGACGATGATCAGCGTGGTTTCTGGCATGATGTCTGAGCCTACCAAGCCGACCCTGACGGCGACCCTAGGCGGTCGGAGCGCCGACAGGCATCACCGGCGCGAGTCTGGCCGGGATGGTCGCGATCGTCGGCGCCTTTCCGCCGCCGATCCTCAGCAGGGCCTCGTAGGTCGTGATGTGCGAGAGCTGCGAGCCGTTCCACCGGAAGACCCTGCCGTCGCCGGCGAACTGCACGACGGTTCCCGAGGGGATCATCGGCTTGGTGACGCCGAGCACGCCCACGGTGGCGTCCTTCCACCCGACCAGGCGGATGGTGCCTCCCGAGAGGGTGACCAGGTCCGAGTACGACGAGACGTACTGCAGCTGGCCGTCGAGCAGACGGTACACCTCGCCCCGCTCGTCGGTGCGGATGAAGAACGGCTGGGCGGTCGGCGTGTTGTTCGGGGTGAACGCGGCGCAGTCCGCGGCCGTGAGGGCCGTGGTGGTGAATCGTGTCGCCGGGATGTTGCCGGAGATCCGCTGCAGGCCGGCGCTCGAGATGACATACGGCGCCGCGTCGCACGTGACGAACGGAGACAGCGTCGTGGCCGCGGGGGTGTAACCGGTGAGCGCCCCGGACGGGAGCACGGTGACCGCGGTCGACGTGCCGAACGCCGCGCCGAGTTCGAGGCTGGGGGTGTGGATGAGCGTCGTGCCCGCTGTCGCGAGGTACACGGCCGGCTTGTCGACCTCGCGCACCATCGACCGCGGCATGAGGACAACGCGCCCCTGCGGGAACTTCGCCGCCGCGCTCGGATCCATCGAGGCCACGTAGCCGAGCTTGCCCCCGGAGAGGTATCGCCAGGTCTCGACGCTGGGGACATATCTCTTCTGTCCGTTGTCGAGCGAGTAGATCTGGGTGTCGACGCCGACGTGGAAGAGGCTCCCGACATCCTCGCCGCGGGGGAACGCGTCGATGAGCGCGGGCGCGAGATTCACGTAGGAATTGAAGGCGTAGCCGAAATCGAGGATCTGCTTCTCGCTGCCGAACCGGTGGCGGGTGCCGTCGGGATCGATCAGATAGAGGATCCCCTCACGGGCGTCGTGCACGTAGCGGGAGATCTGCGAACCCAGGGGGATGGTCTTGAGGTAGGAGGCCGGTACCTGGCTCACGGCACCGAGCTTCGCGGAGAACGCTCGCAGGTCCTCAGCCGTCTTGATGTGGAAGCGGTATCCGCCGGACAGCAGATACACCTCGGGGCCGTCGCCGCGCACGATCACGGAGGTGATGCGCTGCGTGCTGCCGAACCAGTCGGTGAAGTACTGGTAGAAGTTCCGGTTGCCGTAGGCAGAGCATCCGTCTCCCTCTCCGTAGCCGGCGTTGAGCGCGGCGCGGTTCGGCTGGTACGGCGTGTAGTAGTACAGCGCTGCCGTCGCGGTGTTCTCGATGTACACCGGTGCGGAACCGCAGTTCCGCTTGGGCTCCGGGTGGTACAGGATGTTCCACGTGCGGCCGGGAGCGTAGTAGGTGAACCAGCGGCCCTCGGCATAGATCTTCATCTGCCTGGCCGCGCCGTATACCTGGTAGAAGAACCCGGAGTAGGCGGGGTCGCACCCTGCGGTGTCCGGGCAGCCCTGACCCATCGCGATGTTGAAGCGGCCCGCCGGCGGGTAGCTGTCGGTGACCAGCCCCTGCTCCTTCTGCAGCATCACGATGAGCACCTGCGGGTTGATGCCGCACGACTTGGAGACCTTGTCGATGATGGTCGCCGCCGATTCGTTGCCGGCACCGGCGTAGCCGTTGCAGTAGGCGTCGGCGGGACGGGTCGGGGTGTTCTGCCGGTAGTCCTTGAGGCAGACGTAGCCCGCGCGGCAGCTGGAGACCTTGCCCCGCAGGAATGAGTCGATCTGCCCGGCATTCATCGTCACGGCGTTGAAGAACACCGCGTCGGCGATGATGTTCCCCGGGCGGAACAGGGACAGGTCCGCGGTCTTGACGATGTCGGTCGCTTCGGGTGCGGATGCCGCGGCGCCAGCGGCGGGATCACCCCCTCCGGCAGCGGTCGCAGGGCTCGCGAGAAGCAGGGAGGCAGCAAAGACGACTGCGGCTGTACTCGCGATGAGGGCGCGCAGGCGTGGGGAAACTGAGCTGGTCACTTGCCTAGTGTGACGGAAAGATACAGATGATGCCACTGTGATTGAAGTGGCGCAAGCGAATCCTCCCACCGCGCTCCCCGCCGGGATGTGGCACGATATGGGGGTGAAAGGCATTATTCTCGCTGGCGGCTCCGGAACTCGACTGCACCCGATCACGATCGGAATCTCGAAGCAGCTGATCCCGGTGTACGACAAGCCGATGGTCTACTACCCGCTGTCCACTCTGATGCTCGCGGGTATCAAGGACATCCTGATCATCACGACACCGCACGATGCGGAGCAGTTCGAGCGTCTCCTCGGGGACGGCTCGCAGTTCGGCGTCAACCTGACATTCGCGCAGCAGCCCTCTCCGGACGGGCTGGCCCAGGCTTTCGTGATCGGTGCCGACTTCATCGGCGATGACAAGGTCGCGCTGGTCCTCGGAGACAATCTCCTCTACGGTCCTGGTCTCGGCACGCAGCTCAAGCGGTACACCGATGTCGAGGGCGGCGCGGTGTTCGCGTACTGGGTGGCGGAGCCGAACGCCTACGGCGTCGTGGAGTTCGACGCCGACGGTCGTGCGGTCTCCCTGGAGGAGAAGCCGGCGCAGCCGAAGAGCAACTACGCCGTACCCGGCCTCTATTTCTACGACAACGACGTCGTCGAGATCGCCCGCTCGCTCGAACCCAGCCCACGAGGGGAGTACGAGATCACCGACGTCAACCGTGCCTACCTCGAGCGCGGCGCGCTCCAGGTCGAGGTCCTGCCCCGCGGCACCGCATGGTTGGACACCGGCACGTTCGACCAGATGTCCGACGCCGGCGACTACGTGCGCACCATGGAGCGTCGCACCGGGCTCCGCATCGGTGTGCCGGAGGAGGTCGCATGGCGTCAGGGCTTCCTCGACGATGACGAACTCCGCGAGCGCGCAGAGAAGCTCGTCAAGTCCGGTTACGGCACTTACCTCCTCGAGACCCTGGAAAGAGGTCGTTGATGTCGAACATCCTCGTCACCGGCGGCGCCGGTTTCATCGGCTCCAACTTCGTGCACTACGCCGTCGAGAACACCGACCACACGGTCACGGTGCTCGACGCCCTCACCTACGCGGGCAACCGGGCCTCGCTCGAGGGTCTGCCCGAGGACCGTGTCCGTTTCGTGCACGGCGACATCACCGACGCCGAGCTGGTGGACACGCTCACCGCCCAAGCCGATGCCGTGGTGCACTACGCCGCAGAGTCCCACAACGACAACTCGCTGCACAGCCCTCGTCCCTTCCTGGACACCAACATCATCGGCACGTACACGCTCCTCGAAGCCGCGCGCCGGCACGAGAAGCGCTTCCACCACATCTCGACCGACGAGGTGTACGGAGACCTCGAGCTCGACGATCCGGAGCGCTTCACGGAGCAGACGCCGTACAACCCGTCGTCGCCGTATTCATCGACGAAGGCCGGCAGCGACCTGCTGGTCCGGGCGTGGGTCCGCTCCTTCGGCGTCCAGGCGACGATCTCGAACTGCTCGAACAACTACGGCCCGTACCAGCACGTCGAGAAGTTCATCCCGCGACAGATCACGAACGTGATCCGCGGCATCCGTCCGAAGCTCTACGGCGCCGGCGAGAACGTGCGCGACTGGATCCACGCGAACGACCATTCGTCTGCGGTGCTCACCATCCTCGAGAAGGGGCGGATCGGCGAGACGTACCTCATCGGGGCCGACGGCGAGCGCAACAACAAGGAGGTCGTCGAGCTGATCCTCGAGGAGATGGGTCAGCCGCGCGACGCCTACGACCACGTCACCGACCGTGCCGGCCACGACCTGCGGTACGCGATCGACTCGACGAAGCTCCGCACAGAGCTGGGCTGGTCTCCGGAGTACGCCGACTTCGAATCCGGTCTCGCGGCGACCATCCAGTGGTACCGCGACAACGAGGCATGGTGGGCGCCGTCGAAGGACTCCACCGAGGCCTTCTACGCGACGAAGGGACAGTAGGCGTCGTGAGCGACATCGAGTTCGGCAAGAAGCTCGGCCGGGCGGAGACCGGGATCCCCGGGCTGGTGATCTTCGACCTGCCAGTGCACGGTGATTCGCGCGGGTGGTTCAAGGAGAACTGGCAGCGAGAGAAGATGACAGCGCTCGGCCTGCCCGATTTCGGGCCGGTGCAGAACAACGTGTCCTTCAACGACGCCGTCGGCACCACGCGGGGCATCCACGCCGAGCCGTGGGACAAGTGGGTCTCGGTCGCCACGGGGCGGATCTTCGGCGCGTGGGTCGACCTGCGCGAGGGGCCGACTTTCGGTGCGGTCTTCACGGCCGAGCTCGACCCGTCCAGGGCGATCTTCGTTCCGCGCGGCGTCGGGAACTCGTACCAGACGCTCGAGCCCGACACGGCGTACACCTACCTGGTGAACGATCACTGGTCGCCCGACGCGTCATACTCCTTCCTCAATCTCGCCGACGAGACCGCCGCCATCGCGTGGCCGATCCCGCTCTCGGAGGCCGAGGTCTCGGAGAAGGACCTCGCACACCCCCGCCTCGCAGACGTGTCGCCCATCGCTCCGCGTCGCACGCTCGTGATCGGCGCATCCGGTCAGCTCGGCTCGGCGCTGCGCGAGGAGTTCGACGGTGTGGAGAACATCGAGTGGACGACGCGCGCCGAGATCGACCTCGGCGCGGCCGACCTGGGATCAGCGCGCCGGTGGCGCGACTACGACACCATCATCAACGCCGCCGCGTACACCGCGGTCGACCGTGCCGAGACCACGGAAGGACGCCGGGACGCGTGGGCGGTCAACGCCGCGGGACCCGCGGCGTTGGCTCGCATCGCCGCGGAGTACGGCATCACGCTCGTGCATGTCTCCAGCGACTACGTCTTCGACGGGTCGGGGGAGCGCCCGTACCGTGAAGACGATGCAGTCTGCCCGCTCGGCGTCTACGGACAGTCGAAGGCGGCGGGTGACATCGCCGTGGCCACGGCTCCGCTGCACTACATCATCCGGACATCCTGGGTGATCGGTGCAGGCAACAACTTCGTGAGGACGATGGCCTCGCTCGCCGAGAAGGGCATCGATCCGACCGTCGTCGACGACCAGCACGGTCGGCTGACCTTCGCCTCGCAGATCGCCGAGCTGATCCGCCACCTGCTCGCCGTGCGCCCGGCGCCCGGCGTGTACAACCTGACGTCGGCAGGCGACGCGGTGACGTGGGCGGACGTCGCGCGGCGTGTGTACCAGTTGACGGGCCACGACCCGTCCCGCGTCACGGGTGTCTCCACGGAGCAGTACTTTGCTTCGGCATCCGGTCCGATCGCTCCTCGGCCGCGCAACAGCGAACTCGATCTGACCCGTGTGCGTGCGGCCGGCTTCGACCCTCGCACGGGCGACGATCTGCTGCGGGAGTATCTCGGTTCGTGAGCGCTCCGCTGCCCACGGCGGCACCGCTGTCGGCCGCCCCTCGTGAGCGTGTATTCCGCACCGACATCCAGGCTCTGCGTGCGGTCGCCATCGGGCTCGTCGTCCTGAACCACCTCTGGCCGACGCGCATCACCGGCGGCTATGTCGGCGTCGATGTCTTCTTCGTTATCTCGGGGTTCCTCATCACCGGGCACCTCGTGGGGGAGATGACACGGACCGGCGGGGTGCGGCTCGGCGCCTTCTACGCTCGCCGCATCCGCCGCCTGCTCCCGGCAGCGTTCGTCGTGCTCGCCGTCTCCCTCGTTCTGTTGATCGCGTTCCTCCCGTATCCGCGGTGGGCCCGCAACGCCTGGGAGATCGCCGCGAGCGCCGGCTACGTCGAGAACTGGTATCTCGCGGCGATGTCGGTGAATTACTCGGCACTCAACGACGCGGCGAGCATGGTGCAGCATTATTGGTCGCTCTCGGTCGAAGAGCAGTTCTACATCGTGTGGCCCCTGCTGCTGCTCGCGGCCCTGGCCGCCTCAACACGCCTCGGCCGCAGTTCTTCTCTGTCCGGGGATGGCGATCGGAGCGCTTCGAGAGCGCTGCTGCTCGTCGTCGCGACGGTCGGCGTGCTGTCGCTGGGCGCGAGCATCGTGTACACGATCCTCGCCCCGTCCCAGGCATACTTCGCGACCTTCACCCGGGGCTGGGAGTTCGCGGTCGGCGGCGCCGTCGCGCTGCTCGGTGCACGACTGCGACTCCCGCGTATCGTCGCCCAGATCGTGAGCATCCTCGGCTTCGTGCTGATCGCCTTCTCGGCGTTCGCGTACGACCACACGACGTCCTTCCCCGGGTACGCGGCCCTGGTTCCCGTGCTGGGCACCGCTGCCGTCATCGTCGCGGGCACGTCGTACGCGCGACTCTGGCACGCACGGCTGACGGCGTCGGCACCCGTCCAGTGGGTGGGAGGGATCTCGTACTCGCTCTACCTCTGGCACTGGCCGCTGATCGTCGCTGCTCCGTTCGTGATCGGCGCGGAAGCCAGCACGCTCTCCAAGCTGGGCGTCCTCGCGATCTCCATCGTCCTCGCCGCCCTCACGAAGACCTTCGTCGAGGACAGGGGGCAGAAGTGGCGCTACTGGCGCACGTCGACCCGCAGAGCACTCGGTCTCATGCTCGTCGGCATGGTCGTGATCGGCGGCCTCGTCGCCGGCGTGCTCGCCTGGTACCAGACACGCGTGGATGCCGACCGGCCTCCCGCCGAGGTCGTCGCATCGTCGTGCGAGGGACCGCTGGCGATGGCCCCTGGGGCGGACTGCGCCGACGCGTTCGGTCCGGCGGAGTACTCGGTGATGACCTCGAAGAACGAGTACTTCTTCACGCCGCCGGAATGCGGGACGTTCCTGCCGATCCTCACATACGGAGAGAAGCAGACGACGTTGGAGTGCGACTTCTCGGAAGGCGCTTCCGACCCGAAGCGGGTCTGGCTGGTCGGCGACTCGCACGCACAGCAGTGGCAGGGAGCCATCTTCGACATCGCCAGGGAGAACAACTGGATCGTCACGACGAGCTATCTCGGCGGGTGTCCGGTGGCCGATGTCGACTTCCTCGGGTTCCGCGGTCCGTGGGGGCAGGCGGAGGCCGATCGATGCAACACCTGGTCGGACGACCTCGCCGCGACGATCCGCACGGCGAAGCCCGATCTGGTGGTCACCGCGATGGCGGCACGACAGGATCTGGTGGACGACGGCAGCGGAACGCCCGCGTTCGAGCAGATGAGTGCGGGCCTGATCGACTATTGGACGGCGTGGGCCGACGAGGGGATCGATGTCCTGGCGATCGCGGACCCGCCGTACAACGGGGAGGTGCGCGGCGCGGACTGCGTGCTGCTGAACTCCACGGACCCCGAGGTCTGCGCGCGTCCCCGGGCGGAGGCGCAGCCGGCAGACCCCGTCCTGATGGCCGGCGCCGCCGAGCGCTCGGACTCGATCACGGTGCTGGATCTGACGGATCGCTTCTGCGATGCGGAGCGATGCTATGCCGTGATCGGCGGTGTCCCCGTCTACTACGACGCCGATCACCTGAACCTGGAATACGTGCGGATGCTCGCTCCCGAGATCTCGGCGACGATCGGGAAGATCCTGTCCGATGAGTGAGGACCCGGACTCGACGGGACGATCCGGCCCCCGCTGAGCGAGCCGTCCAGCCGACCTCGGTAGGATCGTCTGGCCCGTTGCCGGCGGATGTCCGCTGCTCCGGTTCGCCCGCCACCCCTACAGGAGCACTTGATGCCGCATCGCATAGTCGCCGTGATCCCGGTGTTCCGCGCACCCGAGAGTCTGCCGAGCACGATCGAGTCGATCCTGCGGCAGGTCGATTCCGTCGTGGTCGTCGACGACGGCTCCCGATCCGTCGACACCATCACGTTCCCGGAGCGGACCGAGGTCATCTCCGCCGGGGAGAACCGCGGTATCGCGACCGCTTTGAACACGGCGATCAGCCGGGCGCGCGAGCTCGGGGCGACGCACATCCTCACGCTCGATCAAGACTCTGCTCTGGCCGACGGGCATGTGGAACGTCTGTTGAGCCGCATCGACGCAGCAGAGGCGCAGGGCGTGAACGTCGCGGCCGCCGTGCCTGGCGTCGTCGGAGGAGCGCCGGTGCTGAACGATCCGACCGGTGGTCCGTTCGACCCGATCCAGTCCGGGCAACTGCTCCCGGTAGGTGCGTTCGAGGCGATCGGCGAGTTCCGCACGGATCTGTTCATCGACGCGGTCGACTCCGAGTTCACCGTGCGCGCACGCGAGGCCGGTTACCAGTTCCTCGTCGATGAGGGACTCGCGATGGAGCACGCTCTGGGGGAGGCGGTGCCGCTCTCGGTGTTCGGACGCCCGCTGGTCATCCTGGGAAAGCAGCGGCACGTGCTGTACCACGCTCCGTGGCGGACCTATTACATGGTCCGCAACAGCGTGTGGCTGTCGCGACAGTACGGCGCGGACCACCGGGGGTGGATGAGGCGTCGCAATCGCAAGATGGCGGAGATGGTGCTGTGGGGGAGCGTCCTCGCCCCCGACCGGGTCGCGCAGCTGCGCGCCGTCCGTGCCGGCTGGCGCGATGGCAGGCGCGGCACGCTCGGTCGCATCCGGCCCGATGTGCTCGGTCGGCTCGGTCGGCGAGCGTGAGCCGGCTGGGAGCGCTGCTTCGACACGACTTGCTGCGCCGGAGCGCGCTGTTCTCGGTCTCCATCGTCGCGTCCACGGTGGTGGGCATCGTCTCGATCCCGCTGCTGATCAGCACGATCGGCACCGACGAGTGGGCGCGTCTGTTCGTGCTCCAGATCATCGGCCAGTTCGCATCGATCTTCGTCGCGTTCGGGTGGGGGGCGACGGGCCCGAGCACCGTTTCCGCGCTCCCCGCGAGCAGCCGACGGCAGTTCCTCGCCGATTCGGTCGTCGCCCGAGTGCTCTTGTTCCTCATCGTCGGTCCGCTCGCCGTGATCCTGGGCATCGTGCTCGGCGCGGATCCGCTCGCGGCCGTGCTCGCCACGATCGCCTATGCCATCCCCGGAATCGGGGCCGCATGGTACTTCATCGGGACCAACAGGCCCGTGGCGATGCTCGTGTTCGACGCGCTGCCTGCCGTCCTGGGACAGGTCGCCGCGCTGGTCGCCGTGGTTATCGCGCCGACGTTGACCTCCTACCTCTACTGCGTCGCGTTCGCGACCGTCGCCGGCGTCGTCGGCGGTCTTCTCTTCGCACTGCGCAAGCGCGACGGAGTGCGCCTCCATCGCACGAGGGTGAAGGAGCTCGGATCGACGATGCGCGCACAGATCCCCGGGCTCGCGACGGTGCTCTTCGGCAACCTCTCGACCATGCTCCCGGTGCTCCTCGTCGACGTCTACATGAAACCCGTCCTGCCGATCTTCGCCGCCGTCGACAAGCTGTACCGGTACGGCGTGCTCGTACTCGCCCCCATCCTCCAGGCCGTGCAGGGGTGGGTGCCGGAAGCAGGACCGGAGCAGACCCGTCTGCGCGCAAGGGGCTCGCTGTGGGTGGGTCTGGCCGTGGGGCTGTTCGGCGGCGCCTGCTTCGCGTTCCTGGCAACCCCGATCTCCATCCCCTTGACCGTGGGGAAGGCCGTCATCCCGTTCGAGATCGCGCTCATCGCGGGGATCGGCTTCGCGGGGGAGTGCGTCGCGCAGATCGTGGGTCTCGCCGGGCTCGTCGCCCTCCACCGGGAGAGAGAGCTCGCGAAGTCATCGGTCGTCGCCGCCGTCATCAGCCTCCCGCTCATGATTCCTGCCGTGCTGCTGTGGGGTCTCATCGGGATCGTCGGTGTGATCGCGGCATCCGCCGTGCTCGTCGCGACCTATCGCACGACCGTGCTGCTGCGCGCGAGCAGCGCCCGCCACCTCGCCTCGGAGACACCGCCGACCGATCATTGAGGACGTCGCGACCACTCCCCGTCGTCGCGACGTTAGGCTGGGTGCGGCTACGGTCTCCCCGAACAGACCACGGCGCCCGTTCGCCGGCATGGCCGCTCCGCTATGAAACAGACGTTGCTCGCGCCGTACCCGGGTGCTCCTCACGCCTCTGGGGGAGTGTCCTCGCACCGCGCCGACATCGACGGCCTCCGCGCCCTGGCGATCCTGCTCGTCGTCGTCTATCACGTGTGGCTCGGACGGGTCTCCGGCGGCGTCGACGTCTTCCTCATGGTCTCCGCGTTCTTCCTCACCGGGTCGTTCGCTCGGAGGATGCAAGAGGGGCGACCGCTGCAGCTCGGGTCGTTCTGGATCCGACGGTTCCTGCGCTTGGTCCCCGCCGCCGCTGTTACGATCGCGGGAGTGCTCGCCGTGGCCTTCCTCGCGTTCCCGCGGACCGAGTGGCCACGGGTATGGAGCGAGGCGTGGTCGAGCCTGTTCTACGTCGAGAACTGGACCCTCGCCTTCTCCGAGGTCGATTACTACGCGCGTGCGTCGCAGACCCCGAGCGTGTTCCAGCACTTCTGGTCGCTGTCGGTGCAGGGGCAGGTCTTTCTCCTGTGGCCGTTGCTCCTCGCCGGAGTATGGCTGACGCTCAGAACCCGTCGCCACCTGATCGTTCCCGCGCTGTTCGCCGTGTTCGGCATCATCTTCGTCGTGTCCCTGGTGTTCTCCGTCCTGGAGACGAACAGTGCGCAGGACTTCGCCTACTTCGACACCCGCACCCGGCTGTGGGAGTTCGCCGCCGGCTCTCTGGTCGCGTTGGCGCTGCCCGCTCTACGCGGTCCGATCCGCGGTGCAGCAACGCTCGGCTGGATCGGTGTGCTCGGGATCGTCGTCTGCGGCATCGTCATCGACGTGCAGGGAGGGTTCCCCGGCTATCTCGCGCTGTGGCCGATCCTCTGCGCAGCGCTCGTGATCATCGCCGGTCGGGACGGGGCTCGCGGCGGACCGACGGCGTTCCTCGCATCGCGTCCTCTCCGGTACGTGTCGCGCGACGCCTACGCGCTCTACCTGGTCCACTGGCCCGTTCTGGTCATCTGGATGGTCTTCTCCGGTCGATCCGAACCGGGGATGCTGGCGGGCCTCGGCATCATCGGACTCTCCTTGGTCCTCGCGAGGCTGCTCTCCCGTTTCGTCGAGCAGCCTGTCCGGGAGGCGAAGGCGCTCAAAGGGTCGAAGAAGCTCGGGATCGGGGTGCTCGTCGCGGCCGTGCTGGTCGTCGCGGTACCGCTCGGCGCGTGGCAGGGCACCATCGTGCAGCGCACCGACGCGATCCAGGCGAGTGCCTCCCAGGGGTACCCGGGCGCGGCCCAGATCGATTCGCCCATCGATCTCGCGGGCATCGACCTGCCGTTGATCCCCGACCCCACGGCCCTTGATGCGGAGTGGGTCTATCTCGGGCAGGAGTGCACCGGCGACCTCGTCGCCCTCGAACCGGCCCTGGAAGACTCGTGCACGCAGACCGTGCGAGCCGCCGACCCAGGGACTCGGCGGGTCCTCGTGATGGGAGACTCGCATGCCCAGCAGCTGATGTCGCCGCTGCGGGTCTCCGCGGAGGGTCAGGACTGGGAGCTGATCGCTCTGCTCAGGGGCGGATGCTCGATCGCGATCGGCGCACCCTCCACCTCCACCGACACGGCTCCTTCCTCGGAGACCGCCTCTGATGCCGCGTCCTGCGAGGAATGGAGATCAGCGGCGATCGACTACGCCCTTCGCGTGCAGCCCGAGGCGGTCTACCTCGTCGTCACACGTGCCAGCCCGGCATCACCCGAGGTCTTGGTGGACGGGATCGAGGACATCGTGTCGCTGTTGCTCGACCGCGGTATCCAGGTGATCGCCGTACGTGACAATCCGCGGTTCGACTTCGACATGTACGGCTGCGTCTACGAGGCCGACGAGATGTGCGATGTTCCGGAGATCGGGTTCGAGGAGGGGGTCTCCCTGGATGCGCTCGCTGAGCGCGAGGGGATCACCGCCGTCGATTTCCGACCGTGGATGTGCCCGGACTCCATCTGCCTCGGCGTGATCGGGAACGTCGCCGTGTACATCGACGACAACCACGTCTCCGACACGTACGGGCGCACACTCGCCCCGATGCTGCAGGCGATGCTGGATGAGGGCGAGGTGCTTCCGCCGACGGGTGGCTGACAGGGTTCCCCTGGTGAGCCCCGGTAGAGTGGAGAACCTGTGTGGCGCGCGTTCTCGTGCGCATCGGAGCCTCATCGGGCAGAAAGCAGCAACATGGATCTCCTCGTCGTCGGATCGGGCTTCTTCGGCCTCACCATCGCAGAGCGCGCCGCGAACGCCGGCCGCAAGGTCACGGTCATCGACCGTCGTCACCACATCGGCGGCAACGCCTACAGCGAGGCCGAGCCGCAGACCGGTATCGAGGTGCACCGCTACGGCGCCCACCTCTTCCACACGTCGAACGCCACGGTGTGGGAGTACGTCAACCGATTCACGAGCTTCACCAACTACGTCCACCGCGTCTACACCACGCACAAGGGCGTGGTCTTCCCGATGCCGGTGAACCTGGGCACGATCAACCAGTTCTTCCAGGCGGCGTACACGCCGGACCAGGCTCGGGCTCTCGTCAGGGAGCAGGCGGGGG
>NZ_LSJW01000039.1:0-6776 GCF_001557335.1 Microbacterium sp. CCH5-D1 | reverse complement strand
CCCACTGCCGTTGACCGCCGCGATACGGCTGGCCAGCGCCCTTCGCAACCAGGCCCTCGATTCCGGCAGCGGTCATCGTCTCCAACCACTCCGCCGCCTCGCCGGCATCCCGGGTCGCGGGAGAGAGGTTCAGGGGCGCGGACCATCCCCGGGCGAGCTCCTCGAGCAACGCTCGGCGATCGCGCAGCGGCAGGCCGCGCGCATCCTGATCGGCGACGGCGAGCACGTCGAAGGCCGCGAACGACGCCGGCCACTCGTGCGCGAGCCGCGCCACGGTGGCCGCGCTCGAGGATGCGCTCGTCGATGCCGACGCTCCCATCCACCTGACCCCGAAGACGTCCGAGCTCTCCCGCGCGCAGGACTGGTTCACCCGGTTCGAGGGCGCTGGATTGGATGGTGTCGTCGCCAAGCCGCTCGATGCCGTGTACCAGCCGGATAAGCGAGTGATGTTCAAGGTGAAGCACGAGCGCACAGCCGACTGCGTGGTCGCCGGTTACAGGCTTCACAAGAGCTCGACACCGAGCAAGCCGCTCCTCGGGTCACTCCTGCTCGGACTGTACGACGGCGGGCGACTCCAGCATGTTGGCGTCTCCGTTTCGTTCACGACAGCGCGGCGGGCGGCGCTGATCGAGGAACTGAAGCACCTGGAGGCCGGCACGGACGACCATCCGTGGGTGCAGCCCGGCGCTGCTGGAACTGCGACGGAAGACCGGATGCCGGGCACTCAAAGCCGGTGGAGCCAGGGCAAAGACCTCTCCTTCGTCCCGCTTCGCCCCGAACTGGTCGTCGAAGTGGCGTACGACCACATGCAGGGAGACCGGTTCCGACACACGGCCAGGTTCCGGCGGTGGCGTCCGGACCGAGACCCGACGACATGCACGTACGAGCAGCTCGAGAAGCCGGTCGATTTTCGCCTCACGGAGGTGCTTAACACCACCCCTAATCGTTGAGCCGCTCGTACCGCACCGCGCCCAGGTGGGTCACGGGGGTTGCAGGAGCGAGGAGCCTGGGAGAAACCGCCTACTGTCCGGCTGGTCGAGCGCGGGTGTGCGGGGGGACCACGGTGCCGTCTGAGCGCTCGTAGCCGGCGACGTAGACCTCTCCTGCGCCGGGGGTGCTGTCGCCGCCTGCAGGCGTGCTCGCGGCGCCGGTGTCGGCCGTGCGAGGCTGCGGGCGGGGGATGTCTCGGAGCTTGTCGTAAGCGAAGCCGTCGACGTCTTTGCGGTAGGTGCGCCACGGTGCGCCGGCGGCGTTGACGTCGTCGACGTAGTAGACGTCTGCGCGCACGGTGACCCCCTCGGGTGCGCCCTTGGTGGCCATGGCCACGGCCCGTGCGCACGCGGAGAATCGGTCGTCGTCGACGTACAGCGAGTCGGTGATGTGCTCCGGGACGTACCGGGCCTGGTAGGCGGCGTCGTCCGTGCCGTCCTGGAAGGCGGCGTAGCCCTTCTCCCAGCGGTTGATCACTCGCGCCCGGGTGACTTCCCGCGGCCCGTCGACGGCGATGATCTCGATCGACGTGTACCCGTTCTCGGAGAGTTGCTGGAACCGCTTGAGCAGCTTCGCCTTGCTGCCGTGCACGCCGTCGATCACGACCCGCTCGCCCCGCTCGAGGGAGATCGTCGCTGCTGCTGCGGCGAGATCGGATGATTCCTCGTGCACGAGGGAGGCGAGTTCACCGGGGGCGAACTGGTCGCCGGCGTCGATGTGGGACTTCACCGCCGGGGGCACGATCTCGTCGTACTCCCCCGACTCGCGCAGCTTGCGCAGCAGCCGCGTCTTGAAATCGTCGGGGTCGATGAACCGCCAGTGCTTCTCCTCGGCCTCGGGGATGCGTTCGCGGCGCGCGGAGCTCTTGCCGGCGCCGGGAGGGCCGGCCATCACCAGCACCTGGCGGTCGCGGATCACCGCGTCGTTCTCGGCGAAGAACTCCTGGATGATCTGCTTGTGCAGCCTCGCTCGAGACGCGGTGGGGCGTCCTCGGCGGTAGTTCTGCTCGCGCTGATGCGTGGCGGTGGGGGCGTCGGCGTCGATGGGGCCGTTGACAGCGGTGAGGGATCGAAGCGCAGCCAGGTGCTCCGAGTGGTCGGAGTCCGTCAAGCGGCTGCTCTTTCGATCTCCTCGTACTCCTCGTCAGAGAGCAGGTCGAGCCCCACATAGGCGTGGTAGACGGCGTCGAAGCTGTTGTCCACGACCTCCCAGTCGTCGGCTTCGCCCTGGGTCTTGTACTGCGGGTCGTAGTTCCAGTGCTTGAGGAGCTCGACGAACTCCTCGTGCGAGATCTCACCGCGCTGTGCCTGACGCACGAGCTCCATGGCCGTCGCAGCCACCGGCTTGTCGGTCGTCACGGCGACGCCCTTTGTCTTTTCCAGCGCCTTGAGGATGCGCGACATCTGCGACTCGCTCTTGCCCAGCGCGGCGCCGAGCTCCTGCAGCTGGACGCCCTTGCCGAAACGAAGGGCCACGAGGCGCTCCTCGATCGCCTTCTCGAGGAGATCGTGTCGGCGCTGCAGGTTCGCGAGCTCGCGAAGCTCCGCGGCGGTGTCGGTGGTCGTTGTCATGTCGATCGCCTCCTCTCACCCCCAGTCTACTAGCTCTTGCACATATGCAAGTGGGTTTTCTGGGAGGCCGGCGTCAGGCGCTGGCCAGCTGCGGCAGGCGCTCCCGGATGGTGCGCACCGCGGTCAGCAGTGAGTCCGGCTCGCGCCGAAGGGCCTCGATCTCCCGCATGAACGTCACGACTGGTTCGGGAGGCAGCAGGCCCCACCCTGGTCCGTCCTGCAGCTGAGCGGGGATGCGGTCGATCAGCCAGACCGGCCCGTCGAAGGTGTAGGCACGCTCGAGGGGCAGTCGGCGCAGCACGGCGTAGACCTCCCCGGCGATCACGGAGATCCGCCACTCCGATTCCGGGGCGCCGGGCAGCTGCGTCTCGGTGAGGCGGAACCCATCAGCGACATCCCAACCGCCGAGATCTCCGGTGACCCCGTTGGCGGCCTCCCGGGCGGGGTTCTCCGCCAGGTAGACGAACGGGTTCTCGTAGACGATGACGCCCTCGGGGGCGTCCATGTAGCGAGGGCGGGTCACTCTGCCTCACCACCCCGGTCGACGCGGATGGAGAGGAGCTCGTGCCCTTCGGGCACCTGCGCGTGCAGCTGCTCGCGAGCCTGCTCGTAGCTGTCGGCCTCGACGGTGATCGTGTCCGTCGCGGTGCTTCGGATTGTGCCGGTGACGCGCATGGAATGGGACTCTAGCTGCGACGTCAGACTTCGATCTGCCGTGCGATGAAGGCGGCCATGCCGGGGACGGTGAAGGCGACGATTCCGTGCTCGGGTGCGAAGACGAGGCCCTTGTTGATCAGGGCGGCTCGCGTCGGGCCGAGGCTTTTCGGCTTCTTGTTCAGTCGCGCGGCGATCTCCCCGGAGGAACTGCCGGAGTCACCATCGAGGGCCATCGCGCGAAGGTACTGTTGCTCGGCAGGGGTCGCTCGATCCCATCGAGCGCGAAAGAACCCGTTGTCGAGTTGGTTGTTGCCCTGCAGGATGCCGAGCTCGGCATCGTGTTTGGTGATGATGGGGCCGGCGGCAACGTTCCAGGTCTCCTGTCCGTACTGCTGCAGAAAATAGGGGTAGCGGCCGGAGTCGGCCACCACGAGCGCAACAGCATCGTCATCCCACTGGGCGTCTTCCTGGGCGGCGGGGATTGTGAGAGCTTCGGCGACGACCGTCTCGTCGATCTGTTGGATCTTGGAGTACTGGAAGCGTTCGGCGTAGGACTTCGCTTCAGCCATGATGCGAGGGAGACTCGGCAGCCCGGCGAACGCGAACAGCAGGGGCCACTCGTCTTGTGCGGCCGCGTGCGCGATGGTGCAGAGTGTCGTGAGCTCGTCGACGTCGAGATCCTGTGCTTCGTCGATGAAGATCCCCAAGCCGATGTTCTCTTCCGCAGCTGCATCCGACAGATCGCGGAGGAGCTTTCGTAGGTCGGTGTCGAGGATGCCGGTGTCGGCGCCGCCACCTTCTGCCCCAGAGAGATCGAGACCGAATGACCATGTCCCCGTGGTGTCGTAGGAAGCTTTGAAGCTGAGAGCGGTCCTGATCGCTTTCAGCAGGCGTTTCCCCGCGGTGGGTCGCGCAAGGTCCGACAGTGGCGCGTAGAGCGCTTCTCCGAGCAGCTCTCGCAGCGTCTTACCCGATCCGGCTTCGATTTGAGCGACGATCCACCCTCGCTTACTCGCGTTGCGGCGGAACTCCGAGAGCAGCACGGTCTTGCCGACCCCTCGCAGCCCGTACAGTACGAACGGCTGATCGGTGCGGCCTCGTTCGGCCCGCTGCAGCGCGGTTGACCACGCTCGGAGCGCGTCATCACGTCCGACGAGCGCTGCTGGTTTTCGCCCTGCTCCCGGCGAGTAGGGATTGCGCACTGGGTCCACAGCGACTCCGTCTATCGAGATCTACTGAAGTCTAGTGAAACACTAGACATCGTTAGATTCTCATAGAACCTGTCTCACTGCGGTAGCGGTTGGATCAGTTTCGGGTCTCGGGGGTCGACAGTGCGACTGTTGTTCACTCGCCGGTCGACCTCGTGCGTGCGCATCGTCGCAGCGATCGCGCTCGAGCTCGCGTCGAGCTCGCCGAGCAGCTCGAGCCGGTTGCTCTTGGACGCGGCGCTGTCGCCATCGACGGTGAGGGAGGCGGGGTTGAGCCAGTCGTCCCACAGGTCCCGAGACAGGAACGCCGGCATCCGGTCGTGGGCTTCGCCGGAGGCGTCTCGGGCCTCGCGGGTGACGACGACGAACACCCGTCGCCGCTGCCCGTCGATCTCGGTCGTCCAGGTCAGGCCGGCCGCGGCCAGCAGAGCGTCGTCTTCGGCGTGGATGAAGTGCGGCTGCTTGTTACCCTTCTCCCCCGTCCACTCGTAATAGCCGATCATCGGGACGATGCAGCGGGCGTTGGAGAACGCGCCCACCCAGAACCCCGTGGGCAGCTTCTCGATGCGTGCGTTGATGATCGGGGCGCCCGTGGGCCGGTTCGGCGGTTTCGGCCAGTCCCAGCGCGCCAGGGTGATCTCACGCTCGATCGTCCCCTCGTCCTGCCACTCCCGCACGATCGGGGCGTTGACGGTCGGGGCGATGGAATACGCGGGACGCCAGTCCTGCGGGCGGCCGCCCTGCGCGACGAACTCGGCCACCAGCTGGTCGGTCTTGTCGGTGGAGAGCAGTATTTCGGGAGGCAGTATTCGCACCACGGCTTGGTGGGCTCCATGTTGACCAGGTGATGATCGTGTCCGCCGGTTACGCCTGCTCGGGCAATGCTCGGATCGCCCGTTCGATCTGGGACGTGGTTGGTGCCCCAGCGAACCCGTTCTCCGTTGTGTAGACGCGGCACGCAAGTGCCTGTACAGGAGATGTCGGGAATAGGTCGACGCCGTCGGCCAGGAGCGTGGGCGATCCTCCGAACCCGAGGCTTGCCGCTTCGGCCTCGGTGTGGATCGTCACCAGCTCGACGGCGACGCCCCCGAGCCCGAGAGCGTCGAGCGCCGCGCGTGCGTTGGCTTCGGCGATGTCCGTGTTGGGGCAGTCGACGATGTGCAGCAATTCCACTTTCACGAGGCGCTTTCCGTTCTCTCGCTGTTGGTCATCGTGCGAGCGTTCGGCAGGAGGAGGTTCAGGCAGACGAGTCCGACCCCAATCACGACGAAGACGTCGGCGACGTTCCCGACGAAGAGGTCGCCGTAGGCGAGGAAGTCGGTGACGTGGCCGCGGCCGAACGCGGGCGGGTTCATGATTCGGTCGATGAGGTTGCCGACCGCGCCGCCGAGGACCAGCCCCAGCGCGAGGCCCCAGCGGGCACCGCGCAGCCGAATGGCGAAGATGACCACCGCGGCGGAGGCGAGTACGCCGATGAGGGTGATGATCCAGGTGGCCCCGGAGCCGAGCGAGAACGCGGCTCCGGGGTTGTAGACCAGGGACAGGCCGAACAGGTCCCCGACCAGCGGGATCCGTTCCCCCGGGGCCAGCTGTGCCACGGCGAGGGCCTTCGAGGCCTGGTCGAGCACCACAGCGAGCACGGCCACGACCAAGGTGAAGCCAAGGGCTCTCCTCGCCTGCGGCCGTGGGCCCGTACGGTCTTCGCCGACTGTCGCGGCGACGTCCTGCACGGTCACGCGATGGTCTTCCGGGTCCGGGCGGCGCGCAGACCGTTGAGGATCACGACGACCTCGGCGATCTCGTGCACGAGCACCACGGCGGCGAGGCCGAGGACGCCGAAGAGGGCGAGCGGGAGCAGGGCGCTGATGATCAGCAGCGACAGGATGATGCTCTGGTTGATGATGTGCCGTCCGCGGCGGGCGTGGTCGAACGCGCGCGGCAGCAGCCGCAGGTCGTGGCCGGTGAAGGCCACGTCGGCGGACTCGATCGCGGCATCGGAGCCGGTCGCGCCCATCGCGATGCCGATATCGGCAGCGGCCAGGGCGGGGGCGTCGTTGATGCCGTCGCCGATCATCGCGACCGAGCCCTTCGCACCGAGCTCTGCGATCGCAGCGGCCTTGTCCTCCGGGCGCAGTTCGGCGCGGACGTCCTCGATCCCCGCTTGGGCGGCGAGGGCGCGGGCGGTGCGAGCGTTGTCGCCGGTGAGCATCGTGACCCCGATGCCCTGCGCGGCGAGGGTACGGACGACCTCGGGGACCTCCGGGCGCAGCTCGTCGCGGACGCCGATCGCGGCGACCGGCTCGCCGTCGCGGTGGACGATCACGACGGTCATGCCCTGCTCCTCCAGCCC
>NZ_LSJW01000004.1:0-723 GCF_001557335.1 Microbacterium sp. CCH5-D1 | reverse complement strand
CGACGACGCCGTTCCCCGCCGAGCTCATCGTGCGGGAGTCGACCGTCGGTCGCTGAGACGGTCGTTCTCTGGCTGCCGCGAGGCTTCGCTCCTTCGTCAGGCCGAGGGGTGGCCGACCACACCCTTGCGCAGCAGCGCGTTGCCGTATTTGCGCGTCTCACCCGTGCGCACCATCAGATACGCGGTCTTCGCGACCTCGTAGTAGGCGAACCGCTCGACGAAGGCCGTCGTGTCCACGGCTGTGCCCGCCGCCGCCATGAGCTCGCGCTGCACGTCGAGCACCTCGCCGTCGGCCGAGGTCATCAGATCGAGGCCGGGGGCGTCGTCCAGCGGCAGCACGGTGCGGATGGCAGCCACCACCTCAGGCGTCGTGGTGCCGGGCAGGTCGATCACACGTGCGCCCAGACCCCACGCGGGGAAGTGCGCGTCGGCGACGACCACGGCATCGGAGTGCCCCATGCGGTCGAGGTGCAGCAGCAGCTCTCCCGTCAGCAGGGGATGGATTCCTTCGAGCACGAGTGCTCCTCTCGTCGAGCCGTCGGGTGGTTCAGGAGACGCCTGAGCCGGCCGGGATGAGCCCCTCCGCTGCGAGGTTGTCCCACAGCGCGGCCGGGATGTCGAGGGCGGCATACTCCGCATTCTGCTGCAGCTGCGCCGGACGACTGCCACCCACCACGACCGAGCGTACGACCTCGGACTGCAACGGGAACTGGATCGCCGCGG
>NZ_LSJW01000038.1:0-31608 GCF_001557335.1 Microbacterium sp. CCH5-D1 | reverse complement strand
CTCTCTCCTCCGCTCCTCCGCAGCGGGCGTCGTCGCGGTCGGCGCCCTGCTGACCGTGGTGCTCGCCGGCTGCTCCAGCAGCACCGCCGCGCCCGAGGATTCCGCAGCCCCCGCTGCCGACCCCGACTCGATCGTGCTCGCCCTCGTGCCCTCGCAGGACCAGGACGGACTCGTCGACACCGCCGCGCCCCTCACCGACTACCTCACCGAGGAGCTCGGCATCGAGGTCACAGGCGTCGTGTCGAAGGACTACCAGGCCGCCGTCGAGGCGATGGGCGCAGGCCAGGCGCAGATCGGCTTCCTGCCGTCGCTGCAGCTGTGGCAGGCGAACGACATGTACGACGCGAAGGTCGTGCTGCAGACCGAGCGCAACGGCAACATCACCTACCCCGCGCAGTTCATGACGAACAACCCCGACAAGTACTGCGACGACGAGCCGGTCGAGCGTGACGGGATGCTGTTCTGCAACGGCGCCGACGCCATGAAGGGCCCGGCCGGCCTCGACAGCATCGACAAGGTGAAGGGCGCGAAGGTCGCCGTGCTCGGCCCCGGTTCGCCCGCCGGCTACATCTACCCGATCGTCGCGCTGCAGGAGGCAGGTCTCGACACGGACACCGACATCCAGCAGATCCCTGTCACCGCGAACGACGCCTCGGTGCTCGCGGTCTACAACGGCGACGCCGAAGTGGGATTCAGCTTCTGGGACGCCCGCACGATCGTCGCGAAGGACACCCCCGACGTCGGCCAGAAGGTCGTTGTGTTCGCGATGACCGAGGAGATCCCGAACGACGGCGTCGCCCTCTCGTCCGACCTGTCACCCGAGCTGCAGGATCGCATCACGAAGGCGCTCGAGGACTTCTCGAACACTCCGGAGGGTTCCAAGATCCTCACCAGCATCTACTCGATCACCAAGCTCGCGCCGGCCGACCCCGACTCGCTCGACGTCGTGGCCCGTGCCGCACAGGCTCTGGGGCTCCAGTAAATTGTCCGATCAGATCCAGCACGTGGACGCCGCAGCTTCGGTTGCGGCGTCCACGCCGTGGTCCATCCGCCTCGACGAGGTCACGGTGCGCTATCCCAACGGGACGGTCGGTCTGAACCGGGTGTCGCTCGACATCGAGGCCGGCGAGATGGTCGCCGTCGTCGGGCTCTCCGGCTCGGGCAAGTCCACCCTCATCCGCACGATCAACGGCCTCGTGCCGGTGACGAGCGGCGCCCTCGACGTGGGGGAGCACCGGGTGAGCGGCGCCTCGTCGCGCACCCTCCGCCGCCTCCGCGGCGACATCGGCATGGTCTTCCAGGGCTTCAACCTCGCGGGCCGCGCGAGCGTGCTGCAGAACGTGCTCGTCGGGCGCCTCGCCCACACGCCGCTCTGGCGCACGCTCCTGGGCGTCTACCCCGAGGCGGACAAGCAGCTTGCGTATCACGCGCTCGATCGTGTCGGCATCCTGCCAAAGCTGCACTCCCGCGCTTCCGAGCTCTCGGGCGGCCAGCAGCAGCGGGTCGCGATCGCCCGTGCCCTCGCCCAGGAGCCGCGCATCGTCCTCGCCGACGAGCCGGTCGCGAGCCTCGATCCGCCCACCGCGCACGGGGTGATGAACGACCTGCGCCGCATCAACCGGGATCTCGGGATCACGGTGCTCGTCAACCTGCACCTCCTCGACCTCGCCCGCGAGTACGGGGCGCGGATGATCGGCATGCGCGCCGGGGAGATCGTCTACGACGGGCCCGCCACCAGTGCGACGGACGCCGATTTCGAGAGCATCTACGGCCGCTCGCTCACGCCCGACGACCGGCTGGACGCATGAGCGGCGCCCAGAACGCGACCGTCCTCGACATTCCCGCCCGCCCGCGAGGAGCGTGGAAGGGGCCTGTGATCCTGGCCGCCGTCGTGACCGTCACAGTGGTGATGTGCCTGCCGGTGATCGGCATCGGCGTCGACTTCTCGGCCATCGCGCGCAACTGGCAGAACGGCGCCGACAAGATCGTGAAGCTGCTCCTGCCCGACTGGAGCTTCTTCCCCCGCACCGTCGCGCCCCTCATCGAGACCCTGCAGATGGCGGTGATCGCGACCGCCATCGGAGCCGCCGTGTCGCTGCCGCTCAGCTTCTGGGCCGCGCGTGCCACCAACCCGAACACCACGGCGCGCGTCATCGTGCGCGGCATCCTCAACGTCATCCGCAGCGTGCCCGACCTGCTGTATGCGGCGATCCTGGTCGCGATGGTCGGGGTCGGTGCGCTCCCCGGAATCCTGGCGCTGCTGCTGTTCAACGTCGGCATCATCGTCAAACTCGTCTCGGAGGCCATCGACACCAACGACCGCGGCCCCCTCGAGGCCGGACGCGCGGTGGGGGCGACGCAGGCGAAGATCAACCGCACGCTCGCGCTGCCCGACGCCTGGCCCGCCTTCGCGAATCAGACCCTGTACGTGTTCGAGCTGAACGTGCGCGCCTCGACCGTGCTCGGTCTCGTCGGCGCCGGAGGCATGGGGCTGCTGATCGACGCGGTGCGCACGTTCTACCGCTACGACCAGCTCTCGCTCATCATCCTGGAGATTCTCATCGTCGTCATCGTGATCGACCTCGTCTCGGACGCCATCCGACGGAGGCTCGTATGAGTGCGGCGCTCACCGTCATCCCCGCCAAGCCTCGCCGGCCCTGGCTGATCGCCGGATGGGCGCTCGTCACCGGCATCGCGGTCCTGGCGTTCTGGTCGATCGACATCGACTGGTCCCGCCTCTCCGATCTGCCGTCCGAGATCATCCGGTACACGTTCCTGATGTTCGCCGATCCGAACTGGGAGAAGCTGCCGGAGGCGCTGTGGCAGACGTGGCGGAGCATCGAGATGGCCTGGGTCGGCACGATCCTCGGCATCCTGCTCGCCACCCCGCTGAGCCTGGTCGCCGCGCGCGGATTCGGGCCCGCGTGGCTGCGGGCGCTCCTGCGCGGACTCTTCTCGCTGATCAGGGCCGTCCCGGAGATCATCATCGCGATCGTGATCCTCTCGGTCACCGGCCTCACCCCGTTCACCGGCGCGCTCGCCCTCGCCATCAACGGCGTCGGCACGCTCGGCAAATGGGGGTATGAGGCGGTCGAGGCCGTGCCCCGAGGTCCGATCGAGGCGGCGCGCGCGGCCGGTGGCGGCACGCTGCAGGTGCTGCGCTGGGGTGTGTGGCCGCAGGCCGAACCGGCGTTCTGGTCGTTCTGGCTGTACCGCTTCGAGATCAACGTGCGCTCCTCCGCGGTGCTGGGGCTCATCGGCGTCGGCGGAATCGGCGACATGCTCACCTCCTACACCCAGTACCGTGAGTGGTCGACGGTGGGTGTCCTGCTCATCGTGGTGGTCGTGGTGACGATGCTGATCGATGCGGCGTCCGGTGCGATCCGTCGCCGCATCATGGAGGGAGCCCGAGCCCGTGTTCTCGCCTAGCGCCCCGCCCACCGCACGCATCGCGGCCGTGCTCAACGCCCTGCAGCCGGCCGAGCGCCGCGTCGCCGAGCTGATCATCGAATCGGCCGACGAGGTCGTGGAGTGGACGGCGCAGGAGCTCGCCGATCGGGCCGGCGTCGGCCGCGCCACCGTGGTCCGCACCTGCCAGGGCATCGGCTATCGCGGTTATCCGCAGCTGCGGGTCGCGCTCGCCGCCGAACTCGGCAGCACGCCCGGGGAGGCGGCCGTCGACCACGGTCCCGGCGTGCTCGGACGCATGCGGGGGGAGATCGATCGTCTGGCGGGCTCCCTGCCGGCGCTCGCCAGCCTGCTCGACCCGGATGCTGTCGCCGAGGCCGTGCGCCTCTCGGCATCCGCCCGTCGTCTGCTCGTGCTCGCCAACGGACTGTCGTCGCCGATCGCCAACGACCTCGCCATGCGGCTGACTGCCGCCGGGCGGTCGGCGGAATTCATCGCCGACGCCATCGCCCAGCAGATCGCGGCCCGCCACCTCACGGCCGAAGACGTCTGCCTCGTGGTGAGCGGTTCCGGTGCGAACGAGGCGAGTCTGCGCGTCGCGACGGCGGCCGCGCGGGGCGGTGCGACCGTGATCGCCCTGACGTCGTTCGCCTCGTCGGCCTTGACCGAGGCGGCGTCGCTGTCGCTCGTGATCGCGCCGACCGGGGTGAGCTTCCGCGACGAGCTCGAGCACACCTCCCGCGTGGCCTACCTCGTGTTCGCCGAGGTGTTCGCCGCCGCGGTCGCGACCGAGCGTGGCGTGGATGCGGTCCAGGCGCGCGCCCACGCCCTCGAGGTCGTCTCCGCGAACCTCGGCGAGGGATCCACCGACTGACCCGGCATCAATCCCGAGCGGTCTGCAGGATCGTCCAGAGCTCGGCGCGAGCCGGGAAGGTGGACAGGTCGACGTCGAGCAGTGCGCCGGCTTGGGCGATGCGGGTGCGCAGGGTGTGCCGATGCACCCCGAGAGCGTTCGCGGCGGATTCGGCCTTCGCGTCGTGCTCGAGCCAGGTGCGCAGCGAGCGCTCGAGGTCGGCGCCGGTGCGGGCATCGTGCTCGCGCACCGGGGCCAGTCGAGACTCGGCGACCAGGCGGGCCTCGTCGGTCGCGAGGGCGGTGAGGATGCTCGACCCCACGGTGTCGGCGTACCGGGCGGTCCCGTGCGAGCCCTGCTGGCGCAGCGCGGTGAGTGCCTGCGCATGGGCACGGGCGAACGAATCGTAGCCCTCCGAATCGGAGACGCCGATGCGGATGCCGAACCGCGCGGCGACCTCATCGAGCAACCCTTCGTCGGCGACCGACACGCACATCGTGACGCCGTCCTCCGACTCGGCCAGGAAGAAGGAGGTGCCGTGTTCGGACCGGTGTCGCTCCCACCAGTCGGCCAGGGGTCCCGCAGGGGCGTCGGCCGCGACCGCGACCACCACGGGCGCGGGTGGCAGGCTTCCCAGCACCCGTCTGGCGAGAGAGGGGTCGTCGGCGAGGAGCGAGCCGAGGAGCTGGGTGTGCAGGCGGCGTCGGCTGCGCGCCAGCTGCTCGCTCTGCTCCATCGCGAGTCCCGCCATGGCGATGACCGATGTCACGACCGAACGTGCTTCGGGGTCGAGCGTCTCGATGGCCAGGGCGATGACGCCGCGCAGGTGTCCGCCGCGGCCCACCGTGAACAGCATGAACGAGTGACCCTCGATGCTGAGCGACTGCCCGGCCTCGAGCCCCCGCGTGAGGATCTCGACCACGCGGGAGCCGAGTTCGTCGAGCACACGCGCCTCGATGGCGTCACGCGGGTGAGCGAACGTGAGGGCTCCGGCGGCGTCGAACATGCCAGACCAGACGTCGAGCCGACGCCCGAGCTCCGCGATCGTCGCGTCGAGGCCGTGCGGACGGAGGGCGGCGAGGGCCAGAGCGCGCTGCGTGTCGAGCGCCCATGACCGTCGTGCATAGGCCTGAGCCGCGATGGCCTCGGAGTGTGCACGTGCGACGGCGATGAACGGGGTGCGGTACGGTACGGCGAACAGGGGCATCCCGTGCACAGCGCAGGCCTCGACGAGCTCGTCGGGGATCCCTGAGCGATGCACCTCGGTACCGAACCCCAGGCCGATCACGCCGCGGTCTGCGAGTCGCCCGACATACGTGTCGATGCTCACGGCCTCGTCGAACTGCGTCCCCGTGGTCAGCAGTGCCAGGTCTTCCGAGAGGAACGGGGTCGGGTCGGCGAGGTCGGAGCTGTGCACCCAGCGCAGGGGGCGGTCGAGAGCGCCTTCCGGGATGTCGGCTTCGCGAGGCACCAGCGAGAGCCCGAGGTCACGACGCTGCAGCAGCGCACGCAAGGTCGGCTGAGCGGTGACGGCCATGACATCCTCCGGAACTTATACACGCAGGCGAACTGACGCTACAGATTGTACAGACCGGTGAATGCAGCAGTCTCGGTCACCGCCGTACGCTCGCGAACATGGCACTCCTCGACACCGCAGCCCCCGCAGTCCCTCTCGGTGGACCCGACCTCCCGCAGGAGCGTCGCCTGGTCACGGACCTCCCCGGCCCCCGTTCGGCCGAGATCCTCGCGCGCAAGGCGGACGCCGTCGCCGCGGGTGTCGGACACACGGTTCCGATCGCGGCCGTCGCCGCGGGCGGCGGAGTGGTCGTCGACGCCGACGGCAACTCGCTCATCGACCTCGGTTCCGGCATCGCCGTGACCACGGTGGGCAACGCGCACCCCAAGGTCGCTGCGGCCGTCGCCGCTCAGGCCGCGCAGTTCACGCACACCTGCTTCATGATCTCGCCGTACGAGTCCTACGTGGGCGTGGCCGAAGCACTCAACCGCGTCACCCCCGGCGACTTCGCCAAGAAGAGCGCCCTGTTCAACTCGGGCGCCGAAGCGGTCGAGAACGCGATCAAGATCGCCCGCAAGCACACCGGTCGCCAGGCCGTCGTCGCATTCGACCACGGCTACCACGGCCGCACGAACCTGACCATGGCGCTCACCGCCAAGTCGATGCCCTACAAGAGCGGCTTCGGCCCGTTCGCCCCCGAGGTGTACCGCGCGCCGATGTCGTACCCCTTCCGCGACGGACTCGACGGGCGCGAGGCCGCGGCCCGCGTGATCCTCCAGCTCGAGAAGCAGATCGGTGCCGACAACCTGGCCGCGGTCATCATCGAGCCCATCCAGGGCGAGGGTGGCTTCATCGTCCCGGCCGACGGCTTCCTCCCCGCGATCGTCGACTGGTGCCGCGCGAACGGCGTCGTCTTCATCGCCGACGAGGTGCAGACCGGCTTCGCCCGCACCGGTCACATGTTCGCGAGCGAGATCTTCGGCATTGAGCCCGACCTGATCACCACGGCCAAGGGCATCGCCGGCGGCCTCCCGCTCGCCGCCGTCACCGGTCGTTCCGAGATCATGGACGCCTCGCACTCCGGCGGTCTCGGCGGCACCTACGGCGGCAACCCGATCGCCTGTGCCGCGGCCCTCGCCTCGATCGACGTGTTCGAGAACGACGGCGTCATCGAGCGGGCACGCGAGATCGGCACCATCCTCATCGACCGTCTCACCGCGATCCAGCAGAACGACCCGCGCGTCGGAGACATCCGCGGCCACGGCGCCATGATCGCCGCCGAGTTCGTGGATCCCGAGACCAAGGCGCCGAACGCCGCTCTCACGGCGGCCGTCGCGAAGGCGTGCATCGCGCAGGGCGTCATCGTCCTCACCTGCGGCACCTACGGCAACGTCATCCGCTTCCTTCCTCCGCTCTCGATCGGCGACGACCTGCTGAACGAAGGACTCGACATCGTGGCCGCAGCCCTGGCTGCAGCCGCCGAATAACATGCAGGCCGCGCTCCCGCGCGGCCTGACCCCCTGTCCGGTCGCGACCCCAATCGGGGGATTTCGGGTCGCGACCGGCACTACTTCCCCCAACGAAGGAGTTGCAGATGTCTGAGATCACCCGCGACGTACTCATCATCGGTGCCGGAGCCGCAGGGCTCACGGCCGCGAACGACCTGCGCAAGGCCGGCCTGTCGGTCGCCGTGCTGGAGGCCCGCGACCGCGTGGGCGGCCGCCTGTGGACCGACGTCATCGACGGTGCCATGCTCGAGATCGGCGGCCAGTGGGTCTCGCCCGACCAGGACGCGCTCAAGGACACGATCGAGGAGCTGGGCCTCGAGACCTACAGCCGTTACCGCGAGGGTGACAGCGTCTACGTCGGACCCGACGGGAAGACCCACCGCTTCACGGGGGAGATGTTCCCCGTCTCGCCGGAGACCGAGGCCGTGATCGCCCGCATCACCGGCATCCTCGACGCGCTGGTCGCGGAGATCGACCCCGATCAGCCGTGGGCGCACCCCAAGGCCGAGGAGTGGGACTCCATCACCTGGGATGCCTGGCTGCGTTCGCAGACCGACGACGACGAGGCCGTGCGCAACCTCGCCTTCGCCACGGGCTCCGCGATGCTCACCAAACCCACGCACTCGTTCTCGCTCCTGCAGTCGCTCCTGATGGCCGCGTCCGCCGGTTCTTACTCGAACCTGGTCGACGCCGACTTCATCCTCGACAAGCGCGTCGTGGGCGGTCTCCAGCAGGTGCCGCTCCGCCTTGCCGAGCGTCTGGGCGACGACGTGCTGCTGAACCAGCCCGTCCGCCGCCTCGAGTGGTCGGATGCCGGTGTGGTCGCCGTCACCGACGAGCTCACCGTGCGCGCCCGCCACGCGATCCTCGCGCACGCACCGGTTCTCTACAGCCGCATCTCGTTCGACCCGCCGCTGCCACGCCGCCAGCACCAGCTGCACCAGCACCTCTCGATGGGCTTCGTCATCAAGGTGCACGCCGTGTACGACCGGCCGTTCTGGCGCGAGCAGGGTCTCAGCGGCACCGCGTTCAGCCCGTACGAACTGTCGCACGAGGCCTACGACAACACCAACCACGGCGATGAGCGTGGCACCCTGGTCGGCTTCGTCTCCGACGCCAACGCCGACGGTGTCTTCGAGCTCTCGGCGGAGGAGCGCAAGGAGCGCATCCTCGAGTCGCTGTCGCACTACTACGGCCCCGAGGCCAAGAACCCGGTCGTCTACTACGAGAGCGACTGGGGCAGCGAGGAGTGGACGCGCGGCGCCTATGCCGCCAGCTTCGACATGGGCGGCCTGCACCGCTACGGCGCGGACCTGCGCACCGCGGTCGGACCGATCCACTTCGCGTGCAGCGACATGGCAGGCGCCGGGTATCAGCACGTGGACGGTGCGATCCGGATGGGACACCTGGTCGCCTCCAACATCGTCGATGCGAGTCGTGAGGCCGGCGCTGTCGAGAGCAGCAGCTGATGACCGGGTCGGTCGTCGTCGGATACACGGCGACGGACGCGGGAGCGGATGCCGCAGCGCTGGGTGCGCGCATCGCCCGCAGCCTGGGAGCGACCCTGCACCTGGTGATCGTGCTGCCCAACGAGGGCACGCGCAGTGCTGCGGTGCCGCCGGAGCGCGCCTACGAGGAGCACATCCGCTCGCAGGCCAAGAAGTGGCTCGGCGACGCCGTCGTCCGGTTGCCGCAGGAGCTGATCCGCAGCGGACACGTCCGCTTCTCCGAATCCTTCGCCGAGGGGCTCATCGCCGCCGGTGAGGAGTTCGGCGCACGTCTGATCGTGATCGGCGCGGCGGGCGGCGGCATCTTCGGGCGCCACCGTCTCGGCAGCGTGGCCTCCGAGCTGCTGCACTCGTCGACCATCCCGGTCGCCCTGGCGCCTGCCGGCACCGCGCAGCAGGACGACCACGTCATCCCGCGTGTCACGGTCGCGGTCGGCTCACGGCCGGGCGCGGACGCGCTGCTCGACGAAGCGGTGTCGCTCGCCGGAGACAGCGGTGTCGATCTGCGACTCGTCTCCCTCGTGCCGTTCGACGTGCCACCCGGCCTCGACACGGGAGCCATCCGCACCGTAGGGGACACGCACGGTCAAGAGGTTCTCGCGATGGCGACCGAGCTCCTTCCGGACGGGCGCACCGCCGCGGTCGAGAAGGCCCCAGGCGACACGGTCGAGGATGCGGTCGCGAACCTCTCCTGGCTTCCCGGTGAGGTCATCCTGGTCGGATCGAGCCGGCTGGCACAGCCGCGCCGACTGTTCCTGGGCTCCACGGCGGCGAAGATGCTGCACGTTCTGCCCGTCCCCATGATCGTCGTCCCGCGCACCCGCAACGAAGCAGGAGAACGCTGATGAGCAGCACCCACCGGGCGACGGAGCCCGAATCCGGCGTCACCACCGGGATCTCCACCAAGGGCCTGAGCGCCGGAACGGTCGGCCTGATCGGCGCGGTCGTGATCGGCATCTCGTGCATCGCGCCCGCCTACACGTTCACGGCGGCCGTCGGACCCGTGGCCTCCACCGTCGGGTCCCAGATCCCGGCGATCATCCTCGTCGGGTTCATCCCGATGCTCCTGGTCGCCTTCGGCTACCGCGAGCTCAACAACCGGATGCCCGACTCCGGCACGTCGTTCACCTGGGCGGCCCGTGCCTTCGGTCCCTGGGTGGGCTGGATGGCCGGCTGGGGCCTCGTCGTCGCCACGATCCTCGTGCTGTCCAACCTCGCTGGCATCGCCGTGGACTTCCTCTTCTTGCTGATCTCGCAGATCACGGGCAACCCCGACATCGCCTCCCTCGCGAGCGTCACCTGGATCAACATCGGCGTGTGCCTGCTGTTCATGCTCGGCGCGACGTGGATCTCGTACCGCGACATGCAGACGACGCAGAAGCTGCAGTACTGGCTCGTCAGCTTCCAGATCCTCGTGCTGCTGTTCTTCGCCGGGGCCGCGATCGTGCAGGCGGTGAACGGCAACGGCTTCGACTACCAGCCGTTCGACCTCGGCTGGTTCAACCCGTTCGCGATCTCGTCGTTCAGCGCCGTCGCCGCCGGCCTCTCCCTGTCGATCTTCATCTTCTGGGGCTGGGACGTCACCCTCACCATGAACGAGGAGACCAAGGATCCGGAGAAGACCCCGGGGCGTGCCGCCACCGTCACGGTGCTCATGATCGTCTCCCTGTACCTGCTGCTGGCGGTCGCGATGATCATGTTCGCCGGCGTCGGCACCGGAGCGTTGGGCCTCGGCAACGAGGACATCCAGGAGAACGTGTTCTTCCACCTCTCCGGCCCGATCCTCGGCCCGCTCGCGTTCCTCGTGTCGCTCGCGGTGCTGACCAGTTCGGCATCGTCGCTGCAGTCCACGTTCGTGGGTCCCGCGCGCACCCTGCTGGCGATGGGGCACTACGGCGCACTGCCCAAGTCGTTCGCGAAGGTCAGCCCGCGGTTCTTCACCCCGGGGTACGCGACCATCGCCTCCGCCATCGTGGCATCGGCCTTCTACGCCGTGATGCGCATCGTCAGCGAGGACACGCTGTGGGACACCATCCTGACACTCGGCATGATGATCTGCTTCTACTACGGGATCACCGCATTCGCCTGCGTCTGGTACTTCCGCAAGCAGTGGTTCGACTCGACGCGGAACTTCTTCTTCACGTTCCTGTTCCCGCTGGTCGGCGGCGCGATCCTCGCGGTGCTGTTCTTCACCACGCTGATCGACTCGATGGACCCGGCCTACGGCTCCGGCTCGCAGATCGGCGGGGTCGGCATCGTGTTCATCCTCGGCATGCTGATCATCGTCGTCGGCATCGTCGTCATGATCTGGAACGCGATCAGACGGCCCGCCTTCTTCCGCGGACAGACCCTGGGCATCGACGCACCGCCCAGTCGACGCAAGCGCTCCTAGCCCTCCTCACAGAAAGAGAATCATGAGCACTCAGACCGAACAGGCGCTCCTGGACAGCATCCCCACCGGACTCTTCATCGGGGGCCAGTGGATCGACGGCGAGACCGGAGGCACCTTCGATGTGAAGGACCCCGCGACCGGTTCCGTGATCCGCACCATCGCCGACGCGACGCCCGGCGACGGCATCCGCGCCCTCGACGCCGCGGTCGCCGCGCAGGACGCCTGGGCCGCGACGGCTCCGCGCGTGCGCAGCGAGATCCTCCGCAAGTCCTTCGACCTCGTGCAGGAGCACAAGGAGGATCTGGCCCTTCTCATGACGCTCGAGATGGGCAAGCCTCTCGCCGAAGCACGCGGCGAGGTCGGCTACGGCGGGGAGTTCCTGCGCTGGTTCAGCGAGGAGGCCGTGCGCATCAGCGGTCGCTACGGCATCAACCCCGAGGGCACCGGCCACATGGTCGTATCGCAGCGCCCGGTCGGACCGTCGTTCTTCGTGACGCCGTGGAACTTCCCGTTCGCCATGGCCACCCGCAAGATCGCCCCCGCACTCGCAGCGGGCTGCACCGTCGTGATCAAGCCCCCGGCACTCACGCCCCTGACGACCATGTACTTCGTCTCGCTGCTCGATCAGGCAGGCCTTCCCGCCGGTGTCGTGAACGTCGTGCAGACGTCGAAGTCGAGTGCGCTGTCGGCGCCCATCATCGCCGACCCGCGCCTGCGCAAGCTCTCCTTCACCGGGTCGACCGAGGTGGGCCGCAAGCTCATCGCCCAGGCGGCCGAAGGCGTGCTGCGCGTGTCGATGGAACTGGGCGGCAACGCTCCGTTCGTGGTGTTCGACGACGCCGACCTCGACAAGGCCGTGGACGGTGCGCTGGCCGCGAAGTTCCGCAACATCGGCCAGGCCTGCACGGCCGCGAACCGCTTCATCGTGCACAAGGACGTCGCCGGGGAATTCGCCAAGCGCGTGACCGAGCGCGTCAACGGCATGAAGATCGGCCGCGGCACGGAAGAGGGCGTGGCGATCGGACCGCTCATCGACGAGGACGCCGTGGCCAAGGCCGGCGAGCTCGTGGACGATGCGGTCGAACGCGGTGCGACCCTGCTCGCCGGCGGCAAGGCCGTCGAGGGCACCGGCACGTTCTACGAGCCCACCGTGCTCACCGACGTGGTCGCCGGAAGCGCGATCCTCCGCGAGGAGATCTTCGGACCGGTGCTCGCGATCGCGACCTTCGAGACCGAGGAAGAGGCCGTGCGCCTGGCGAACGACACCGAGTACGGGCTCGTGTCGTACGTGTTCACCGAGAACCTGCAGCGCGGGCAGCGGATGATCGACGGGCTCGAGACCGGCATGATGGGTCTCAACGTGGGAGTGGTCTCGAATGCGGCCGCACCCTTCGGAGGCGTCAAGCAGTCCGGCGTCGGACGCGAGGGCGGCTTCGAGGGCATCCACGAGTACCTGTCCACCAAGTACACGCTGATCCCGGTCTCCTGACCTTCCGGGTGGGTCCCTGAGCTTGTCGAAGGGCCCACCCCACCCGAACGGCCTGGGTCCCTGAGCCTGTCGAAGGGACCCGCACACGAGAGGACAACCCATGACCGACTACGCCGTCATCAACCCCGCCACCGGAGAGACGCTGGCGTCCTTCGACACCTTCACCGACGCTCAGATCGAAGAGGCCGTGGCCGCGGCCGACGAAGCCCACCGCGGGTGGTCGCGTTCGTCGACGGTCGCAGAGCGCGCTGCCCTCGTCCGCCGTGCGGCCGAGCTGCACCGCGAGCGCCGCGAGGAGCTCGCGGACATCTTCGTGCGCGAGATGGGCAAGCCCCGCGAGGCCGCGCTCGGTGAGGTCGACTTCGCCGCGGACATCGCCGAGTACTACGCCGACCAGGCGGAGTCGATCATGGCCGACCAGCCGATCGCGATCCTGGGGGAGGGGTCGGCCATCATCCGCCGCTCCTCGCTCGGTCCGCTCGTCGGCATCATGCCGTGGAACTTCCCGGCGTACCAGATCGTGCGCTTCGCCGCGCCCAACCTCATCGTGGGCAACACGATCCTGCTCAAGCCCGCACCGCAGTGCCCGGAGTCGTCGACCGCGATCGAGAAGATCTACCACGACGCCGGCTTCCCGAAGGGCGCCTACCAGAACGTGCTCGCCACGAACGAGCAGATCGCGACCATGATCGCCGATCCGCGCGTGCAGGGCGTCTCGCTCACCGGTTCCGAGCGCGCAGGCGCCGCGGTCGCCGAGATCGCGGGCCGCAACCTCAAGAAGGTCGCGCTCGAGCTGGGCGGCTCCGACCCCTTCATCGTGCTGTCGACCGACGACCTCGACGCCACCGTCCAGGCCGGCGTCGATGCGCGTCTGGACAACAACGGCCAGGCCTGCAACGGCGCCAAGCGCTTCATCGTCGTCGACGGTCTCTACGACGCGTTCGTGGAGAAGTTCACGGCGGCGATGGCCGCGGTCGAGGCGACCGACCCCATGCGCGACGACACGGTGCTCGGTCCGGTGTCGTCCGAGACCGCGGCGGAGAACCTGCAGAAGCAGATCGATCAGGCCGTCGAGCAGGGCGCCACGCTGCTCACGGGTGGCACCCGCGACGGTGCGTTCTTCGCTCCGACCGTGCTGGCCGACGTGACGCCGGAGATGAACGTCTACCGTGAGGAGCTCTTCGGACCGGCAGCCGTCGTCTACCGCGTGGCGGATGAGGACGCAGCGGTCGAGCTCGCGAACGACACCACGTTCGGGCTCGGCTCGTACGTCTTCACGACGGATGCGGAGCAGGCCGAGCGCGTCGCCGACAAGATCGAGGCGGGCATGGTCTACGTCAACCTCGTGCTGGCGGACAGCCCCGAACTGCCCTTCGGCGGCGTCAAGCGCAGCGGCACCGCCCGTGAGCTGGGACACCTCGCCGCAGACGAGTTCGTCAACAAGAAGCTCATCCGCATCGGCTGAGCGTGCGACGGACGGCCCCTCGCAGAGCGCGAGGGGCCGTCCGCATGCCCGCCTCGTGTTGCGGGACGGGACGCCCTGTCGGCGGGGACACCGGGTGAGGGACAATGGCCGCATGAGCGCGCACACCGATCCCATCGAGACGCTGACCACCGAACAGAGCTGGGAGCGGCTCCGCACGCAGGAGCTCGGCCGGCTCGTCACCCACGTGGGGGAGACGATCGACATCTTCCCCGTGAACTTCGTGGTCGACGGGGACGGCATCCTGTTCCGCACCGCACCCGGCAGCAAGCTGTTCGAGCTCACGGTGAACACCGATGTGCTGTTCGAGGTCGATGACCACACCGACACGGACGCCTGGAGCGTGATCGTGCGAGGCCACGCGAGTGCGTTGGAGTCGGACGCCGACGTGCACAGGGCGGATGCGGCCGGCCTCCGCCCATGGATCCCCACCCTCAAACGGGTCTATGTGCGCATCGCCCCGACGTCGGTTTCGGGGCGGGCCTTCCGTCGCAGTGCCGAGCCGGAGCTCGACGGGCCCCAGGAGTACTGACTGACCGTCAGGCCGATAACCGTCAGGCCGAGAACCGTCAGGCCGAGAAGAGCTTCAGGTCGGTCGGGGTGAAGTAGTTCTGGGACACATCGGTGATCCGCACGAGGAACTTCCCCCGCTTCTCGTCGATCGAGACGACCGTCCCGACATTGCCTGTCATCGTCGGTCCAGTGATCTGCACGGTGTCCCCGATGGCGAATTCGTTCATGGGAGTTCCTCTCCTTGCCGTACTGCTCCGGATCGGTACAGCACTCCGGTTCTTCTGATGGTCCGAGGCTAGATCGAGTGCGGTTGTGGAGACAGTGCCAGACGTCGCCATTTCGGGTGACATCTGTCACGGGTCCGGACGAGCCTCGCGCCCGCCCCCGGGCGTAGGGTCGAAGCATGGCAAACGTCGCTGAGAACATCGTCAAGACTCTGCACGCCAACGGGATCGACCGTGTCTACGGCATTCCCGGGGACTCGTTGAACGGCTTCACGGACGCGCTCCGCAAGGACGGCACGATCCGCTGGGTGCATGTGCGGCACGAGGAGTCCGCCGCCTTCGCCGCCGCCGCCGATGCCGCCACCACGGGCGAGCTCGCCGTGGTCGCGGGCTCCTGCGGGCCGGGCAACCTGCATCTCATCAACGGCCTGTACGACGCGAACCGCTCCCGCGTCCCCGTGCTCGCGATCGCCGCGCACATCCCCACGACCGAGATCGGCACCGGGTACTTCCAGGAGACGCACCCGCAGGAGCTCTTCCGCGAGTGCAGCGTGTACGTGGAGTATGTCGCCGACCCGAAGCAGATGCCGCGCCTGATGGAGATCGCCATGCGCGCAGCGATCGAGGAGCGCGGTGTCGCCGTCCTCGTGATCCCCGGTGACGTCGCCCTCGCCGACATCGCCGACGACCGCGCCGTCGTGATCGAGCGCGCCCGCCCCGTGGTGGTCCCCAACGGCGCAGAGCTCGAGAAGGCGGCGACGCTGCTGAACGCGGCGAAGAACGTCACGATCCTCGCCGGCGCCGGGGTCGAAGGCGCCCACGACGAGGTGATCGCGCTCGCCGACAAGCTGGGTGCTCCCATCGTCCACGCCCTTCGCGGCAAGGAGTTCATCGAGTACGACAACCCCTTCGACGTCGGGATGACGGGACTGCTCGGTTTCGCGTCCGGCTACCGCGCGATGGAGGCCGCCGACGCGCTGCTGGTGCTCGGCAGCGACTTCCCGTACGAGCAGTTCTACCCTGACGGTGCGAAGACGATCCAGGTCGACATTCGCGGCGCACAGCTCGGCAAACGGCATCCGCTCGATCTGGGACTGGTCGGCGACGTCCGGGCCACGGCCGAGGCGCTGCTGCCGAGGATCGCGCGCAAGGACGATCGCGGTCACCTCGACGACGCGATCGCGCACTACCGCAAGACCCGCAAGAAGCTCGACGAGCTGGCGGTGCCGGCGAAGGGGAAGCGCCCCATCCATCCGCAGTACCTCGCCAGGCTCCTGGACGAGTACGCGACCGATGACGCGATCTTCACCGCCGATGTCGGGTCACCGACCGTGTGGGCGGCGCGCTATCTCTCGATGACCGAGAACCGGCGCCTGATCGGCTCCTTCACCCACGGCTCGATGGCGAACGCGCTGATGCACGGCATCGGTGCGCAGGTCGCCCACCCCGACCGTCAGGTCGTCGCACTCGCGGGCGATGGCGGATTGGCGATGATGCTCGGCGAGCTGCTCACGCTGACGCAGAACAAGCTCCCGGTGAAGACGATCGTGGTCAACAACTCGTCGCTGAACTTCGTCGAGCTCGAGATGAAGGCCGCCGGCTTCGTCACCTACGGCACAGGACTGGACAACCCCAGCTTCGCCGCGATCGCCGAAGCCATGGGCATCTTCGCCCGTCGGGTGGAGCGCAGCGAAGACCTCCCTGATGCCGTGCGCGAGGTGCTGGCTCACGACGGTCCGGCCCTGCTCGACGTGGTCACAGAGCGGCAGGAGTTGTCCATGCCGCCGGCGATCGAGGCCGCGCAGGTCAAGGGCTTCGCGCTCTATGCGATCCGCACCGTGATGTCCGGACGCGGGGACGAGCTTCTCGACCTCGCGAAGGCGAACTGGCGCCAGCTCTTCTGAGCCGGCGCCACGCCGGGATCCGACGCTCAGCTCTCCAGGTGGGCGCGGATCTCGGCGGCCTCGCCGTGCCGCCCGAGCGCCTCGAACACGTTGCCGAGTTCGAGGGCCGCGACCTGCAGCAGCGGCGGGTGGCCGGCCGCGTGATCGATCGCGCTGCGGTACACCGGCACGGCGTCGGCTGAGCGGTCGTTGCCGGCGAGCACCCGCGCGGCGAACAGCTCGGAGCTTCCGGCCGCCCCCAGGTCTCCCAGTGCAGCGAAGCCGTCGGCCGCGGTGAGCGCGGCCGACACGGCCTCGTCGATGCGTCCGAGCTCAGCCAGAGCGCGTGCCCGTGAATCGGTGACATCGGCGAGCAGCCACCCGGCGTCGTGCTGCTGTGCGAGGGCGGCGACCTCGTCGAAGAGAGCGAACGCCCGCTCGTCGCCGCGCCCACCGTAGGCCTGCCCGAGGCTGTGCAGCACCTCGGTGAGCGCTCCGACGGCGTCCGGCGCGCGTCGGACGGTCTCGGCCGCGGATTCGAGCAGGGCGATCGCATCGTCGTGCTCGTCGAAACGCGCGAGGATCTTCGCCTGCTCGGTCATCGCCATCGCCTGGTCGGCGTGCTCCTCGGCCTGCCCGAACAGCTCGGAGGCGTAGCCGTGGGCGCCCACCGACTGGCCGAATTCCCCGGCCGCACTCAATGCGCGGGCGAGCATCGAAGCGGTCATCGCTCGAGAACCGGCGGGGACGTCGGCCTCCTCCTCGCGCTGCAGCACATCTCCGAAGAGCTCGGCGGCCTCCTCCGCATCACCGACCCGCAGCATGGCGCGGGCGAGTCGGAAGTCGAGTCCGGTCGTGTCGCCTCCCGCGTCGCCGCCGAGGCGAGCGGCGAGGCGATAGCGCGAGACGGCCTTCTCCGGCTCGTCGGCGTCCTCCCAGAGCGCGCCGGCGAGCAGATGGGCGTCGCCGAGTGCACGGGTCGCTCCCAGCTCGGCGAGCAGGCGGCAGGACTCGTCGGCGTCGACCGCCCCCTCGGCGTACGAGCTGGTGCCACCGCGCACGCGTGCGCGGGTCTGCAGGGCCTGCGCCCGGTGCCCCGTGCTGACGTCCTCCTGGGCGAGGAAGCGGTCCAGCAACGCGCTGCCGGCTTCGAGATCGCCCTTGCTCAGCACGGCCGAGATGGCCACCAGCGTCGTGGTGTTCGTCAGGCGGGTGTCGTCCGCTTCGGCGAATGACCGGGCGGCCACCTCCGCGTGGTCCAGCGCGGCGTCCGGCTCGCCGGACTGCAGGTGCAGGGCCGCGCGGCTGATCGCGAGGTCACCGCGCGTCCACGCGGGAAGCTCGTCCGATGCGCCGATCTCCTCTTCCAGAGCGGCGGTCGTCTCCGGCGTGTTCAGGCCGAATGTCGCGAGTCCGATGCGCTCCTCGAGGTCGGCCTGCGCCTCGTGCCCAGCGGCGCGGAGTGCGGCGATGCGCTCCGGCAGCAGCTGCAGGGCCTCGTCCGCGCGCTCCAGTGCGACCAGGATCCCCAGCCGCATGGACAGCAGCTGGGCGCGCTTGGCGGGATCTTCGACTTCGAGGGCGCGGGGCAGGGCTTCGAGCGTCTCGTGCTCGGCGCCGAACTGCGCGAGCTGCATGGCGCGCTCGAACCAGCCCTCTGCGTCGACCGGGGCGGTGGTGGAAGCAGGGGTGATGAAGGCGTCGGACCGGATCGGCACGTCGTAGCTCTCCTTCGCGAGTCCACGCATCCGCTGCAGGCTGCGGGCGTGGCCCTCGGTACCGTCGCGTTCGTCGAAGCCTCGGCCGATCCGCTCGGCGGCGGCCCACGAGGCGGCAGCCAGGTCGGCCGCGCCCCAGGCGCCGTCGTGCTCGCCGAAGAACGGCACGAGCGCAGGGGAGTCGGCTCCGCGCACCGGGGTGTCGCCGTGCCCGGCTGCCGTGACGCGGTCGAGCGCCACGGCGAGGGCGGCGAGGGCGGCGAAGTGCGCGTCGACGTTCAGGCCGTCGTGCGCGAGCCAGGAGATGTGCTTCTCGACCAGGGCGAGAGCACGCGCCTCGTTCCCGGTGACGGCTGCGAACACGATGTTGTTGGCGACGATGCGCAGGTTGTCCGGGTTGTCCTTGGCGAGGCGGTAGCTGCGCAGGTGGGCTGTCTTCGCCTCCTCGAGACGTCCGGCGCGCAGATAGGGGAGCAGCACGCGGGACAGAGCGTGCTCCGGCTCTTCGCCGCAGGAGAAGCCGCCTTCGATCATCTCCTCGACCAACACGATCGCCTCGGCGTCGCGATCGGTGTCGGCGAAGAATCCGGCGAACTGGCTGCGTCCGCACGCGTCGCAGTGGCTGTGGTCGTCGCGCGGCGTGGCCTCGAGCTGCACGCGGAGCGCCTCGGCCTCGTCCATGCGTCCGGCATCCCAGGCGTCTTCGAAACGAGCCGTGAGCACCCCGCTGACGCCGAGACCTGCGGCACGGTAGTGAGACTCCATGTCGTCGAGGACGGCGGCGATCTGCTCCTGGGAGAAAGCCGGAGAGGACCTCAGCGACGAGGCCATCCACTTGAACTGCCACATCAGATCGGCGCCGCCGTTGTCGAGGTCGGCGGGGAAGCGCTGCGGGTCCGCGTCGTGATGAGCGAGGCACCACGCGAACGAGTTCAGCATGACGTCGGTCGCACCGTTCATGTTCGCCGAGGCCGTCTGGCGCATCCTGGCCTCGTACTCGAGCCGCTCGTCGCCGATCTCCACCGCGAGGGCCACTGCCTCGGAGACCAGGGCCTGCTCTGCGGGACCCCAGGGAGTGCGATCGATCTCCTCGATCAGCTGCTGGAAGCGCTTCTTCGGACGTGCCATGGACAGAACCTTTCGGGAGGGTCAGCGGGCGTCGCCGAAGGGAAGGGTGTCTCCCTCCAGACCGGCCGAGAGCGAGACGAGGTCGGAGAGGGCGCTGGTCATCAGCGCCCGGTCGGCGTCGGCGAGCGGGTGATGCCCGGCCAGGAGAGCCTGGATGTAGAGCAGCTGCACGGTTCGGGCGAAGACCGCCTCATCCTGCACCCTCACCAGGGCGCGCACCACCCTGTTCGACCAGTTCAGGCACAGTCGGGCGCGCAGATCCTCCTCCCTGGCGGAGGACAGGGTCTGGTCGATGCGGTCGAGCACGCCACCCCAGAGCGATCCGGTGATGCCCTTGGTGCGGCCGCGGTCGATCGCCCTGAGCACCTCGGGGTCGGCCACGTAGAGGGCGGCGAGGTCGGGGCGATCGATGGATCGCACGACAACGGAGCAGTCGGACGCCGCGAGCACCGCACCGGCACGGGCTTCCAGGGCCACCGCGGAGTCGCGGTCGTCGAGGGGCGGCGGGTTGAGCCGGTCGAGTTCGCCCGTGACGTCCACCTGCTCGACGGTGACGTGGGGGTACAGGTCCGGCAGCATCCGGATGAGGTCGGAATCGTAGAGGTAGCCGCCGTTGACGAGCACCTCGTCTGCGGGAGAGATGCCTGCCACCTGCCGGAACTCGTCCACTGTCTGCGCGTACCTGATGTGCGGGTATCGCTCGACGAGGTCGCCGATGCGCATGGCGCCGTGCGTTGTCTCGACGGTCAGCCAGCGCGAGATGAAGTGGGAGAGCTCTTCGTCGTGGCGCACCAGCGACTTGAGCCCGACCTCGTGCACGGCGACGAACTGGGCGAGACGGTGCGGTTCGCGCAGCCCCAGCTCCAGCACCCAGCGGCGGATCCCGGCGCCCAGCTGCTCGCGCACGCGCTCGAGGGCGGCGTCCTCGACGAGCGATTCCCTGCTCGCGGTCGGGGCGAGTCCGGTGGAGTCGACCACGGCCCGCACGAAGAAGGCCCAGTCGGGGAGCACGTCGTCGACGCGTTCGGAGAGCAGCATCCGGCCGAGGTACATGCGGGTCGCCTGGCGTGCGCCGGGCGGCGGGGCGAACGGCAGCACGTAGGCGAGGCCCCGGGTGCCCGTCGCCGGCTCGCTGAGCTCGATGACGTCGAGCGGACTCGCACCGAGAAGGTCGCGACCGAAGTCGACGGCGGCCTCGGGGTGCTGTGCGGCGTGCAGGAACGGGGCGTCCCTGGTGATGTCGACATCGCCGGCCGCGGTGTCGATCGTGACGCGCACGGGGAGGAACTCGCCGAACGTCGTGGCCAGCTCGCGCACGGCTGCGGGACGCAGCAGCTCGTCGGCGTCGAACCGCGGGACGAGATGCACGCTGGTCCCGATCGGCAGCTCCTCGTCGATCTCCGTCACCTGGAACGTGCCGTCCGCGCTCCCCGTCCACTCGACCGAAGCGCCGCCGCGGGCGCTGCGGGAGCGGATGACGATCGTGTCGGCGACCATGAAGCAGCTCAGCAGACCGATGCCGAATTGGCCGAGATAGTCGCTGCGCGGGAGGTCGAAGATGTCGCGCTTGGAGCTGCGTCCGACGGTCGCCAGCAGGTCGGCGACCTCGGCGGACGTCAACCCCACCCCGTCGTCGCGCAGCACGAACTCGCCGTTCTCCGCGGTCAGCGGAGTGATCCGGATGCGCCCGCCGCCGCCGTCGACCTCCTGGCGGGCGGTGATCGCATCGCGGGCGTTCTGCAACAGCTCCCGCAGGTACACGCGAGGACTGGAGTAGATGTGCCGACTGAGCAGATCGACGACTCCGCGCAGATCCACCTGGAACTGCTGCACTTCAGCGCTCACCGGCGCTCCCTCCTCCTGCATACGCTCGCCGAGCCTAACAAGAACACGCCATCGCGATCCCGGTTCGGCGCCGCCGCATCGATGCCGTATGCTTGTGGGGCAGTTGTTCTCTGCATTCTTTCGCCGTGCCTGGGGTCTCCGGGTCGCAGTCGCGGTGGCAGGGTGGGGAGAGCACCCCGAGGCCTTCCGGTCTCTAGGGCGGTAGCTCAATTGGCAGAGCAGCGGTCTCCAAAACCGCAGGTTGCAGGTTCGATTCCTGTCCGCCCTGCGCGTCAGCGCAACGCTGACACACGAAAGGTACATTCAGGATGGATCAGGACGAACCGCGCGGCGAGGTCGTCGCGGCCGGCGCCACCCGCGAGAAGAAGGGCAACCCCTTCTCCCGGTTCTTCGGGAGCATCGCCCTGTTCATCCGCCAGGTCATCGCCGAGCTCCGCAAGGTCGTCACCCCGACTCGCAAGGAGCTGTTCAAGTTCACCGGGGTGGTGCTCGTCTTCGTGATCATCGTCATGGGCATCGTCTACGGCTTGGACACGCTGTTCGCGTTCGTGACGCACTGGGTGTTCGGAATCCCTGGCTGATGACCCCCGCGGCTCGCGCCGCAGCTATGGAGAAGAAGCAAAGTGTCTGAACGATATTCCGACGACGCCGACTGGGCGACCGCCGCCGAGCAGTCCAGCGAGGAAGACGAGGCCCAGGAGGGCAACGTGCTCGCTCAGGAAGAGCTCTCGGTCACCTCGGCTGAGCACGTCGCCGTCCACGTCGAAGACGAGGACGGCGAAGAGGATGACGTGGTTGACACCGACATCGACATCGACGACCCGGAGGCGGACGCCATCGTGAACGACGCTCTCAACCTGGACGAAGCGGCTGAGTCCGAGGCCGCCGCCGAGGTTCTCAACGAATCCGTGGCCGAAGAGGTCGCCGAGCAGGAGGCGGAGGCGGCCGACGAGGTCACCCCGTACGACGGCCCCGACGTGAACGGTGAAGACGACCGTCCAGCGGGCGAGGACGCCGAGTCCGAGGACGACGCGGAGGAGGACCCGTACGAGGCCTTCCGCATGGACCTCCGCATGCTCCCGGGCAAGTGGTACGTCATCCACTCCTACGCCGGTTTCGAGCGCAAGGTCAAGGCCAACATCGAGCAGCGCAAGTCGACGCTCGAGGTCGAGGACGAGATCTACCAGGTCGAGGTCCCGATGGAAGACGTGGTCGAGATCAAGAACGGCCAGCGCAAGATGGTCACCCGCGTGCGCATCCCCGGCTACGTGCTGGTGCGCATGGAGCTCACGGAGGACACCTGGTCCGTCGTCCGCCACACGCCCGGTGTGACCGGCTTCGTGGGCAACGCCCACAACCCGACGCCGCTGCGCTTCGAGGAGGCCTTCAACATGCTGAAGTCGCTCGTCGAGGTCAAGGACGTGCCGACCGCCAAGAACATCGCGTCGAAGGGCGGCGTCGCCGTCGCTCGTCCGCTGCCCGCAGAGGTCGACTTCGAGGTCGGCGAGACCATCACGATCAAGGAGGGCTCGTTCGCGGGTCTTCCCGGTTCGATCAGCGAGATCAAGCCCGAGAGCGGCAAGCTCACGGTGCTCGTCTCCCTCTTCGAGCGCGAGACCCCGGTCGAGCTGTCGTTCGACCAGGTCACCAAGATGATCTGACACCCGTCAGCGAGAACGGCCGTCCCATTCGGGGCGGCCGTTCTGCGTTGGTGCATCCGCCCGGGGCAGGGGGGATCCGGTGACGTCCGTCGCTGCGCTCCGGATCAGGTAGACTTGTGTGGTTTGTGCGACAGCCCGCATGGGTCCCTGAGCTTGTCGAAGGGCGCGCAGACGACCACGTTCCGGAAACGCCGGATCCGTGGGAGAAGCGGATGCTCCGGTATCCGATTCGATGAAAGGAAAGAGAATGGCACCGAAGAAGAAGGTGACCGGCCTGATCAAGCTTCAGATCAACGCCGGTGCAGCCAACCCGGCGCCGCCGATCGGCCCCGCGCTCGGTCAGCATGGCGTCAACATCATGGAGTTCTGCAAGGCGTACAACGCCGCGACCGAGTCGCAGCGCGGCAACGTCATCCCCGTCGAGATCACCGTCTACGAGGACCGCAGCTTCACCTTCGTCCTGAAGACCCCGCCCGCGGCGGAGCTCATCAAGAAGGCCGCAGGCGTCCCCAAGGGCTCTGCAACCCCGCACACCGTCAAGGTCGCGAAGATCACCAAGGACCAGGTCCGTCAGATCGCCGAGCAGAAGCAGGCCGACCTGAACGCGAACGACATCGAGGCCGCCTCGAAGATCATCGCCGGCACCGCCCGTTCCATGGGCATCACGGTCGAGGGCTGAGGAGAATAATCATGGCTACCAAGTCCAAGGCTTACAAGGCTGCCGCCGAGAAGATCGAGGCAGACCGTTTCTACACCCCGACCGAGGCCGTCGCCCTCGCGAAGGAGACCGGCTCGTCGAAGTTCGACTCGACCGTCGAGGTCGCGCTGAAGCTCGCCGTCGACCCCCGCAAGGCGGACCAGATGGTGCGCGGCACCGTCATCCTGCCCCACGGCACCGGTAAGACCGCCCGCGTCATCGTGTTCGCCACCGGCCCCGCAGCCGAGGCAGCGATCGCCGCAGGTGCAGATGAGGTCGGCGGCGCCGAGCTCATCCAGAAGGTCGCCGACGGTTGGACCAACTTCGACGCCGCCGTCTCCACCCCGGAGCTCATGGGCCAGGTCGGTCGTCTCGGAAAGGTGCTCGGACCCCGTGGTCTGATGCCGAACCCGAAGACCGGCACCGTGACCCCGAACCCGGCCAAGGCCGTCGAGGAGATCAAGGGCGGAAAGATCGAGTTCCGCGTCGACAAGCACGCCAACGTGCACTTCGTCGTCGGCAAGGCCTCCTTCACCGCCGAGCAGCTCGACGAGAACATCGGCGCAGCGCTCGAGGAGATCGTCCGCCTCAAGCCGTCGAGCTCGAAGGGCCGTTACATCCAGAAGGGTGCGGTGTCGACCACGTTCGGCCCCGGCATCCCGCTGGACGTCAACGCCATCTGAGTCTGGCTCTCTGAAACGCCCCCGGGTCCGCCCGGGGGCGTTTCTGCGTCCCGTCGGAACCGCGAAACGCAACGTCATCGGATGCGGGGAACCGACATGCGCCACGTACTGTGGGGGAGTTCCCGTGACGGTCGCGTAAACTCGCACCGCGCTTCACACCCCAGGAGGGTTCATGTCCCGTCGTCTCATCGCCGTCACCGCACTCGTCGCCGCCGCCGCGGTCCTGACCGCCTGCAGCGGGTCCAGCACTCCCGCGAGCACCTCGGGCTCCGGTGAGAGCTCCGCGAGCTCGGAGTACGGCCTCGCGAAGGACGGCGTCCTCACCGTCGGTACGGAGGGCACGTATCGTCCCTTCAGTTTCCACGGCGACAACGGAGCGGGCGACCTGACCGGCTACGACGTGGAGATCATCGAGGCCGTCGCAGACAAGCTCGGCCTCGACGTGAAGTTCGAGGAGACCCAGTGGGATGCGATCTTCGCGGGGCTCGACGCCGGTCGGTTCGACGTGATCGCCAACCAGGTCACGATCAACGACGAGCGTGAGGCCAAGTACCTCTTCAGCACCCCGTACACCGTCTCTCCGGGCGTGATCGTCGTGGCCGAGGACGACGACTCGATCTCGTCCTTCGCCGATCTCAAGGGCAAGACCACCGCGCAGTCCCTCACCAGCAACTGGAACGACCTCGCCACCGAGTCCGGCGCCAAGGTCGAGGGTGTCGAGGGGTGGGCCCAGGCGGTCGAGTTGCTCCGCCAGGGCCGCGTCGACGCGACCATCAACGACAAGCTCACCTTCCTCGACTACGAGACCACCAACAGCCCGACCGGACTGAAGATCGCGGCCGAGACCGATGAGGCGGGCAAGTCGGCGTTCGCGTTCACCAAGGACAAGGAAGCTCTCGTCACGGCCGTCGACGGAGCGCTCGACGAACTCCGCGCTGACGGCACCCTGGCGGAGATCAGCAAGAAGTACTTCGGCGAAGACGTCTCCCAGTAATCGATGGAGAGTCCCTGGCAGCTGTTCCTCGACTCGCTCGGGCCGATCGCCTGGGCGGGTCTGACAGCGACGGTGCCGCTCGCGCTGGCGTCGTTCTCCCTGGGGCTGATCATCGCCATCGGCATCGCGCTGATGAGGATCTCGGTGAACCCGATCCTCTCGGGCATCGCGCGGTTCTACATCTCGGTGATCCGCGGGACGCCGCTGCTGGTGCAGCTTTTCGTGATCTTCTACGGCATGCCGTCGATCGGGATCACGATCGACCCGTGGCCGAGCGCGATCATTGCGCTGTCACTCAACGTCGGCGGCTACGGCGCCGAGGTGGTGCGTGCGGCCATCCTCTCCGTCCCGCAGGGACAGTGGGAGGCGGCGTACACGGTGGGCATGAACCGCACGCGAACGCTCACGCGCATCATCCTGCCGCAGGCGGCACGGGTGTCGGTGCCGCCGCTGTCGAACACGTTCATCTCGCTCGTGAAGGACACCTCGCTGGCGTCGCTGATCCTCGTGACCGAGCTGTTCAAGGTGGCCCAGCAGATCGCCTCGACGACCTACGAGTTCATGGTGCTCTACCTCGCCGCGGCGCTGGTCTACTGGGTGTTCTGCCTGGTGCTGTCGTTCGGCCAGAGCGCTCTCGAGAGGAGGCTCGACAGCCGTGTCGCGCACTGACAACACTTCGGACGCACTCCTCACCGCCCGCGGCCTGCGCAAGAGCTTCGGCGACAACGAGGTGCTCCGGGGGATCGACCTGACCCTGCACCGCGGAGAGGTCGTCGTGCTCATCGGCCCCAGCGGTTCCGGCAAGACCACGGTGCTGCGCGCCCTCAACGGTCTCGAGACGCCTGACGCCGGCACGATCGTGGTCGATGGCGGGCCCGAGATCGACTTCGCCCCCGCGGTGAAGCCGTCGCCCCGGGTGCAGAAGCAGAAGCGGCTCGCCCTGCGCGACCGGTCGGCGATGGTGTTCCAGCACCACAACCTGTTCCCGCACCTCACTGTCCTCGAGAACGTCATCGAGGGTCCGTGGCGCGTGCAGGGTCGACCGAAAGCCGAGGTCGTCGCCGAGGCGCTCGTCCTCCTCGATCGCGTGGGTCTGGCCGACAAGTCTGACGCCCGGCCGCATCAGCTCTCCGGAGGACAGCAGCAGCGCGTCGGGATCGTGCGGGCGCTCGCGCTCAAGCCCGACCTGCTGCTGTTCGACGAGCCGACGAGCGCGCTGGATCCCGAGCTGGTGGGGGAGGTGCTGCTCGTCATCAAGGAGCTGGCCGACGAGAACTGGACCATGGCCGTGGTCACGCACGAGCTCAGCTTCGCGCGGGAAGCCGCGGATCACGTACTGTTCATGGACGGCGGCGTCGTCGTCGAACAGGGCCCACCTGCCCAGCTCTTCAGCGCACCCACGCACGAGCGCACGCAGCGGTTCCTCACCCGCATCATGCGTCCTCTCGACGGTGCCTGAACTCCATGGTGCCTGAACTCCACGGTGCCTGAACTCCACGGTGCCTGAACTCCACGGTGCCTGAGCAGAGGCGCTGAGCCCGCGTGACCCTCGCCTCTGAGGTGGATCGGTGAGAGGATGCCCTCGTGGGCACCATCGACGACTATCTCGCGGACCTCGCACCGGCCGATCGGGCCGCGATCGATCGTGTCTACGCGGTCGCGCGCACGGAGGTGCCGGATGCGGAGCAGGGCAAGGGCTACGGGATGCCGGCGCTCGTGCACCACGGCAAGCCGCTGCTCTCCGTGATGCGGGCCAAGAAGCACATCGGCGTCTACCCGTTCAGTCCCGATGCTGTGGCGGCCGTCGCCGACGCGCTCGGGAACCACCCCGGAGCCAGCGTCGACAAGGGCACCATCCGGTTCCAGCCAGAGCATCCGATCCCGACCGAAGTGCTGGAGACTCTCGTCCGCGCGCGTCTCGCTCAGATCGACGCCTCCTGATCCGTCACGCTCCCAGCACGGGGAGGACGAGACTGATCGCGATCGAGATCATGACGACGGCGATCAGGGCGTCGAGGATGCGCCACGACCGTGGGGTGCGCAGCCATCGTCCGAGATAGCGCGCCCCGAAGCCCAACGCGGTGAACCACAGCAGGCTCGCGGCCATCGCCCCGACGGCGAAGAGCCAGCGCTGATCACCGTGGGTGGCCGCGATCGAACCGAGCATCAGCACCGTGTCGAGGTACACGTGCGGATTGAGCCAGGTGAGCGCGAGGGTGGTCAGGATGACCGGTGCCAGCCGCGTGCGGGTCATCGTGGGCGTCGTGCCTCCCGCGGTCGGGGCGCGGAGTGACGCGGAGTCCGCCGCGTCGACGTCGAGCTCCTCGCCGCCCCGCCAGGCCCTCCGCGCGGCGAGTACTCCGTAGGTGAGCAGGAACAGCGCGCCCGCCCATCGGGCGACCACGACCAGCCAGGGTGCTGCGGAGATCACGAAGCCGAGGCCGGCGACCCCCGCGGCGATCAGCGCTGCATCGGAGAGCGCGCAGATGATCACCACGGCCAGGACGTGCTCGCGACGGATTCCCTGACGCAGCACGAACACGTTCTGCGCGCCGATGGCGACGATGAGGGAGAGGCCGAGTCCGAGGCCGGCGAGAATCGTGAGCATGTGTCCAGCGTAGGAACGGACCCACATGAAGAGAAGCGAAGATTCCTACGGAACCATTAGCCTGGCTTATGTGCGTATCGACCCGGAACTCGCGAACACCCTCGCCGCGATCGTCGATGAGGGAACGCTGGACGCGGCTTCGAGGCGTCTGCAGATCACGCCGTCCGCGGTGAGCCAGCGTTTGAAGACCCTCGAGCAGCAGCTCGGCCGCATCCTGGTGGTGCGCACCAAGCCCGCACGCCTGACCGAGGCGGGGGAGGCCGTCGTCCGTCTGGCCAGACAGATCTCCCTGCTGGAGCATGACGCGCTCGCGGGGGTGGGCATCGACGACCCGGACGGCTCTCCACGCATCACGGTGCCTCTCGCGGTGAACGCCGACTCGATGGCGACGTGGTTCCTGGCCCCGCTCGCGCGACTCTCCGCACGGCACGACATCGACTTCGACCTGCATCGCGACGATCAGAACTTCACGGCCCGCCTGCTCGAATCGGGCGCGGTGATGGCGGCCGTCACGAGCGAGGAGATCCCCGTCACCGGTTGCTCCGTGTCACCGCTCGGGGTGCTCGAGTATCGCGCGATGGCCGAGCGGGAGTTCGCCGCTCGCTGGTTCCCCGACGGGGCGACCTCGTCGGCGCTGGCCGGAGCGCCGTTCGTCGACTTCGACCGCAGGGACACCCTGCAACATGAATGGCTCAGGGCGATGTCGGTCGAGCAGGCGGGCGTCCCGCGTCATTACGTTCCGGCGTCACACGACTACGCGCTGGCGGTCGCTCTGGGGCTCGGGTGGGGCATGGTGCCGGTGCTGCAGGATTCGGGTGGACTCGTGCCCCTGGGCGGCCCCGTGCTTCGGGTGCAGCTCTACTGGCAGCAGTGGAACCTGCGATCGGAGCTGCTCGACACGATCGCCGCTGAGGTCGCGGACGAGGCTCGACGGGTGCTCGGGGCTCCTTCGCTCAGTCGGCCGCGCTCGTCCGCGGCGTCACCCCGGCCCCGAGGGCGTGCAGCAGCCGGGTGAGGTTCCCGATGTCCGCGAGGCTCCACTCCTGGAGCGTGCGCAGCAGCATGCCCTCCTGCGGAAGTCGGGCTGCGGACAGCCTCTCCGTGCCGAGCGGCGTGAGCTCGAGCAGGGAGGAGCGTCCGTCGGCGGGGTCGGCCGTGCGTTCGATGAGACCGAGGTCCTCCAGCTCACGCACCGTCCGACTCACCTGCCCCTTGTCCATGAGCATCCGCTCGGACAGTGCGGACACGGTCACCTGTTCGCACCGTGCGATCGTGGTGAAGATCTTGTAGGCGCCTGGCAGCAGCCCAGGACTCACACGGTTCGCGTTCTCGGTGATCACGCGGCGGAAGTGCGTGATCAGCTCACCGAACTCCGCCTCGAGGGCGCGGACCGCTTCGGCCCGCGCCTCCGGGGTGTCGGCGTCGTCCGCGGTGTGGGCGGTGCCGGGGGTGTCGTCAGCGTCGGACATCGGACGAGGCGTCTCCATGGTCGTCGGCGCGATGGATGACGCCCACCGCGCCGGTCGTCGGAGCGCCTGAGAGTGCCTCCGCGTCGGCGATCGCGACGTCGGATGCCTCTGCCGCACGGCCGTCGTCCTCCTTCGCGGCATCCGCGTGGGCGCGCTCGGTCGTCGTCATCGTGGTCAGCGGGCGGTTCGGCAGGAACAGGATCGCCACAAGGCTGATCACGGCGAGCGGGATGCCGATCAGGAACGCGTGCGAGATCGCCTGCGCGTAGAAATCCTCGATGATCGAGCGCACCGGTTCGGGGAGCAGGCGCACCTCCGGCAGTGTTCCGCTGGACAGCTGGGCTGCGACCTCCGCACCCTTGTCACCCAGTTGAGCGATCGCTGCTCCGATGCGCTCCTTGCCGTCGCTGAACAGACCGGTGAGGCTGTTCGCGAGCACGGCACCCATCACCGAGACGCCGATCGTGCCGCCGAGGCTGCGGAAGAAGGTCACACCGGAGCTCGCGACGCCCATCTCGCTGGGCTTGGCGACGTTCTGCACGATGAGCACGAGGTTCTGCATCGTCATGCCGACGCCGGCGCCCATCACGAACATGTAGATCGAGACGAGGACGAAGTTCGTGTCGTAGTGCAGGGTCGACAGCATCACCGATCCGGCGATCAGCAGCACGGAGCCCAGGATCAGGTAGCCCTTCCACCTGCCGAACCGCGTGACGAGCTGGCCGATGACCATCGAGGCGATCAGGAGCCCTGCCATCATCGGGAGGGTCATGAGCCCGGCCTCGGTCGGCGTGGCGCCGCGGGACAGCTGCATGTACTGCGCGAGGTACACCGAGGTGCCGAACATCGCGACGCCGATCGAGATCGACGCGAGCACCGAGAGGGTGAAGGTGCGACCGCGGAAGAGCGTGAGCGGGATCAGCGGCTCTCGCACCCGGAGTTCCACGATGATGAAGGCGATGGCCGAGACGATCGCTCCGCCGACCATGAGCACGGTCTCCGTGCTCCACCAGTCGAAGGTCGATCCCGCGTTGGTGATCCAGATGAGGATCAGTGAGACGGCCGCGGAGAGCAGCACGATGCCGACGTAGTCGATCGAGACCTTGCGGGTGCGTTCGGTGCTGATATGGAGCGTCTTCTGCAGGATGATGAGGGCGGCGACCGCGAAAGGCAGGGCGACGAAGAAGTTCCATCGCCAGTTCGCGACATCGGTGATCCATCCGCCGAGCAGCGGGCCGCCCACCGTCGCGACGGCCATCACGGCGCCGAACAGGCCCATGTACCGGCCGCGCTCGCGGGGGCTGATGATGTCGGCCATGATCACCTGGCTGAGGGCCGCGAGTCCGCCGCCGCCGATGCCCTGGATGGCACGGAACGCGATGAGCGTGTTGGTGTCCTGCGCGAAGCCGGCGGCAGCCGTCGCGCCGACGAAGACGACGATGGCGATCTGGATCAGCAGCTTGCGGTTGAAGAGATCCGCGAGCTTGCCCCAGATGGGCGTCGAGATGGCGGTGGTGAGCAGCGTCGCGGTGATGACCCATGTGTAGGCGGCCTGGTCGCCGCCGAGGTCGTGCACGATGACCGGCATGGAGGTGGAGACCACCGTGGTGGCGATCATCGAGACGAACATGCCGAGCAGGAGGCCGGTGAGGGCTTCGAGCACCTGGCGATGCGTCATCTTGACAGGAGAATCCGGGGTCATGCCTGACCTTTCGCAGAGAGAAGGAGGGGATGCTGCGACCGCTCTGGCGCGCGCGAGATGGTTGAACTGCGTCAACTATACGCTGGTCGTTGATATAGATCAACGATTAGCGGAGGTCTCTCCACTCTGCGCGGGATGAGCGAATCTCCTGCGCGAAATCGCCTTGTTCTGCGGATGGGGCGGGGAGAGGATGGCGCAAACGCGCGGATGCGGGGTCGTTGAGGGGGACCGGAACAGAGGCATTCACGCGGTTCTCGAAGTTCCTGAGGGGGAAACGACATGGCAACCAAGGCAACCCAGCGCAAGGTCCTCGCGGTACTGGCGGG
>NZ_LSJW01000037.1:0-9806 GCF_001557335.1 Microbacterium sp. CCH5-D1 | reverse complement strand
CGTCGCGGGCGGGGGTGCCGAGGGGGCGGCGAGCTGTGCCAGCAGGGCGATCCCGGCGGCGCGGCCGATCTCGTAGCCGGGCTGCCGCACGCTGGTGAGCGGGACGACACCCTGGTGCGCCTGGGCGACGTCGTCGAACCCGATGAGTGCGATCTCCTCCGGCACGCGGACGCCGTGGCGCAGGAGCTGCGTGAGCACGCCGAGCGCCACCATGTCGTTCGCGGCGAACACGGCGTCGGGCCGCTCGGCGGGGGGCAGGGCGATGATCCGCATGCCGGCCTCCAGGCCGTCCTCGGTCGCCAAGTGCGGCACTTCGACCGTCGACACCGTCGCGTCCGTGTCGGCGACGGCTTCGCGGAGCCCGGCCAGACGATCGTTCGACTGGCTCACCGCCGGGTTGCCGAGGAACAGGATGCGTCGTCGCCCGAGATCGACGAGGTGCTTCCCCGCGAGGCGGCCGCCGGCACGATCGTCGAACAGCACGGATGCGACCTTCGATGAGTCGGGGATCGGTCCCACCACGACCGAGCGGATGCCGCGATCGGCGAGCGCCTCGAGGCGCGGTACGACGTCGCCGAGCGGATAGATGACGATGCCCTGCACACGGTGCGCCTCGAACATGTCGAGGTTGCGTCGCTCCTGTGTCTCGTCGCGGTCGCTGTTGCTGAAGAAGAGCGACCAGCCGCCCTCGCGCGCCACGTCCTCGACGCCGCGCGAGAGGTCGTGGAAGTAGGGCAGCCAGGCATCGAGGAGGATGAGCGCCAGCGCCTTGCTGGAGCCGGCCCGCAGCTGCCGAGCGGATTCGTTGGGCACGAAGTCGAGCTCTTCGATCGCGGCCCGTACCCGCTCGCGGCTCGCGGCTCCGAGCACGTGCGGGTGATTGAGGTAGTTCGACACGGTGGAGGAGGAGACTCCCGCGAGGGCGGCGACGTCCTTGACGCTCGCTGGCATGGGGCTCCTTCGTCTTCTTCGTCTTCGTCTTCGTTGTCTTCATCGTCGCCGCGGCGATCGGGGCTCCTGACCGCGGTGGCGGCCTCAGGATATCGGAGGAGTTGCAACGTGCCAAGAAAGTTCTTGACACCGCTGCCGCCCCCGACGTAGCGTGACTCGCACACCGGACTTGGCACGTGCCAAGTCCGGGGCGGCGACGGTGCCGGACACCCGCTGTGAGAGGTCTCATGAACATCGGCTGTCACGGTCTGGTCTGGACGGGGAATTTCGATGCCGAGGGCATTCGTCTGGCGGTGCAGAAGACCAAGGAGGCGGGCTTCGACCTCATCGAGTTCCCGCTGATGGATCCGTTCTCCTTCGACGTCGCGGTCGCGAAGGATGCTCTCGAGGAATACGGCCTCGACGTCAGTGCGTCGCTCGGCCTGTCCGAGGCGACCGACGTCACGAGCTCCGACCCCGTGATCGTCGCGGCCGGTGAAGCCCTGCTCATCAAGGCCGTCGACGTGCTCGCGGATCTCGGAGGGAAGCACTTCTGCGGCGTGATCTACAGCGCGATGAAGAAGTACATGGAGCCGGTGACCACCGAAGGGCTCGCGAGCAGCCGGGACGTGATCGCGCGGGTGGCCGACCATGCCTCCGAGCGCGGAGTGTCGGTCTCGCTCGAGGTCGTGAACCGCTACGAGACGAACGTGCTCAACACGGCGCGGCAGGCTCTCGCGTACGTCGCCGAGGTCGACCGGCCGAATCTCGGGATCCACATCGACACGTACCACATGAACATCGAGGAGTCGGATATGTTCGCGCCGGTCCTCGATGCCGCACCCGCCCTGCGCTACGTGCACATCGGCGAGAGCCACCGCGGCTATCTGGGAACCGGCACCGTCGACTTCGACGCGTTCTTCAAGGCGCTCGGGCGCATCGGGTACGACGGCCCGATCGTGTTCGAGTCGTTCTCGTCGGCGGTCGTCGCCCCTGACCTCAGCCGCATGCTCGGCATCTGGCGGAACCTCTGGAACGACAACGTCGAGCTGGGTGCCCACGCGAACGCCTACATCCGCGACAAGCTCGTCGCGGTCGAGTCGATCCGCTTGCACTGAGTCGGCGAAGGGCGGGAAAGATCAAGATGTCATTACAGGTCTTCCCAACCTCGTCGACGTTAGATACATTTAGATACAACTTGCGCTGCCCGTAGCGTAGGACGCAGAATTGATCCGATGTTTGCGGCGGAATGATCCGTCGACATCGAAGCAGAACCTTCAAGGAAGCAGGTGAGCGCATGAGTGGACCCATCCTCCGGGTCGAGGGGATCAGCAAAGGATTCCCCGGCGTGCAGGCGCTGAAGGACGTGCACCTCGAGGTGCACGCCGGCGAGGTGCTCGTGCTCGTGGGTGAGAACGGCGCGGGAAAGTCGACCCTGATGAAGATCCTCTCCGGGATCTACACCAAGGACGAGGGGACGATCACGTTCGAGGGTCAGGAGGTCGAGCTCACGAGCCCTCTTCAGGCGCAGGAGCTCGGCATCACGATCATCCATCAGGAGCTCAACCTGATGCCCGATCTGACCGTGGCGCAGAATATCTACGTCGGGCGGGAGCCGACGACGGGCCCGTTCCTGTCGGAGCGCAAGCTCAACGCCCAGACCGCAGACCTGCTGCAGCGCCTCGACATCCACCTGAACCCGCGGCAACTCGTCGGCGAGCTCACGGTGGCCGAGCAGCAGATGGTCGAGATCGCCAAGGCCCTGTCGTTCAACGCCAAGGTGCTCATCATGGACGAGCCCACCTCGGCCCTCACCGACACCGAGGTCGAGACGCTGTTCGTGCTGATCGAGCAGCTCAAGGCGCGTGGCACCGGGATCGTCTACATCTCGCACCGCATGGACGAGCTGCGTCGCCTGGCCGATCGGGTGACCGTCCTGCGTGATGGCACATACATCGGATCACTCGACCGGTCCGAGATCACCATCCCGACGATTATCGAGATGATGGTCGGGCGTGTGATCGACGAGGGAACCCGTCCTCAGGCCCGCGAGCACGCCAACGACCCGATCGTCCTCGATGTGCAGGGGCTGTCGACCAGGAACCTTCTGAAGGACGTGTCCTTCCAGCTGCACAAGGGCGAGATCCTCGGGTTCGCCGGGCTGATGGGTGCGGGACGCACCGAGACCGCGAGGGCGGTGATCGGCGCCGACCATCGCGACGGCGGCACCATCGCGATCGACGGTCGCACCGTGAAGATCGCCCAGCCCGCCGACGCGGTGCAGCACGGCGTCGGATACCTCTCGGAGGACCGCAAGCTCCTCGGGCTGATGCTCGAGCAGGACGTGACGTTCAACACCGTGCTGGCCTCGCTCGGCTCCTACGCCAACGCGATCGGCTGGATGGGCGACAGCAAGGCCAAGAACCGCACCAAGGAGTACGTGCAGCAGCTGCGGGTGAAAACCCCCTCGGTCAACCAGGTGGTCAAGCTCCTCTCCGGAGGCAACCAGCAGAAGGTCGTCATCGCCCGGTGGCTGATGCGCGACTGCGACATCCTCATCTTCGACGAACCGACGCGAGGCATCGACGTCGGCGCGAAGGAGGAGATCTACCGCCTCATGCAGCAGCTCGCTGATGCAGGCAAATCCATCATCGTCATCTCATCCGAGCTCCCGGAGATCCTCCGCGTGGCGAACCGCATCGCGGTGTTCGCCAACGGCCGCATCACCGGGACGCTCCGCAACGAGGAAGCAAGCCAGGAGAAGATCATGCAACTCGCAGCCCACGGGGAGGAAGACTGATGAGCGCTCCGCAGCAGCCCGGATCGTCGACGACGACGATCATCCAGACCGCCGTGAACGAGAACACGGACAAGAGAGACGTCGGCGCGTTCCTGAAGCGTCAGTTCCAGCAGTCGCTGGCGTTCGGCACGCTCATCGTGCTGATCATCTTCTTCTCGATCGCCAGCCCGAACTTCTTCACCTTCAGCAACATCGCCACGGTGCTGCTGTCGACGGCGGTCATCGGCATCCTCGCCCTCGGCACCACCTTCGTCATCATCACCGGCGGCATCGACCTGTCGATCGGCACCGGCATGGCGCTGTGCGCCGTGATGACGGGTGTGTTCGTGACCAACATGGGGCTCCCGGTGTGGGTCGGCGTGATCGGCGGCGTCCTGACCGGTGTGCTGATGGGGCTCGTGAACGGTGTGAACATCACGTTCCTCCGCCTCCCGCCGTTCATCGCCACCCTCGCGATGATGATGATCGCGGGCGGCCTCGCCCTCGTGATCTCGGGTGTCGCACCGATCTACTTCTCGACGTCGGCCCCCGACTTCAAGAAGATCGCCCTCGGCGTGATCATCCCCGGCATCCCGAACGCCGTGCTCGTGACAGCGGTGCTCGCGGTCATCGCGTACCTGGTGCTGTCGAAGACGCTCCTCGGCCGGTACACGTTCGCGATCGGCTCGAACGAGGAGGCCACGCGCCTCTCGGGCGTCAACACGCGTCGTTGGACGATCCTCATCTACATGTTCGCCGGAGCTTTCACCGGGGTCGCCGGCATCGTCATCGCCTCGCGGCTCGATTCGGCCCAGCCGCAGATCGGCACCGGATACGAGCTGCAGGCGATCGCCGCGGTCATCATCGGCGGCACCTCGCTGCTGGGAGGACGCGGATCCATCCTCGGCACCGTGATCGGCGCCCTCATCATGAGCGTGCTCGTGAACGGGTTGCGCATCATGTCGATCCAGCCCGAGTGGCAGAACATCGTCGTCGGCGTGGTCGTGCTGCTCGCGGTGTTCCTCGACTCGCTGCGCAACCGACAGCGCACCTGAGACCTGGACGGCGGCGAAAACCCGTGCCCGTCGTCGTCCTCCGGCCCCGGCCGACACCCCGCGGAGACATCCGCACAGGCACCTGGAATGTCCACAGCGCCGGCTCGTCCGGCATCCACACAGAACAAACCGAGTCGTACCCAAACAATGGAGTTTTCATGAAATTCGGGAAGAAGACCGCACTCGTGGCCCTGGTGGCCGCATCCGCACTGGTGTTCGCCGGCTGTGCCGGCGGAGGCGGCGACGTGATCGAAGAGGGCTCGAGCAGCGGCGGCAGCAGCGACGGCGAGATGTACATCGCCATGGTCTCGAAGGGCTTCCAGCACCAGTTCTGGCAGGCCGTCAAGAAGGGAGCGGAGGACAAGGCGAAGGAGCTCGGCGTGAAGATCACGTTCGAGGGTCCTGCCGCCGAGACCGAGATCGCGCAGCAGCTCGAGATGCTGACCGCCGCGATCGACAAGAACCCGAACGCCATCGCCTACGCCGCCCTCGACCCCGAGGCGTGCGTCGCCCCCCTCGAGCAGGCCAAGGCGAAGGACATCCCCGTCGTCTACTTCGACGCCCCCTGCAACGGCGACGTTGGGCTCAGCCTGTCGGCCACCGACAGCAAGGTCGCCGGTGCGCTCGCTGCCGAGCACATGGCCGACCTGATCGGCGGCGAGGGCCAGGTCGCCATCGTCGGTCACTCGCAGATCAACTCGACCGGTGTCGAGCGCCGCGACGGCTTCGTCGACAAGATCGAGGCGGACTACCCCGACATCGAGATCGTCGACATCCAGTACGGTGACGGCGACCACCTCAAGTCGGCCGACATCGCCAAGACCCTGATCGCGGCCCACCCCGACCTCAAGGGCATCTACGGGACCAACGAAGGCTCCGCCATCGGTGTCGTGAACGCCGTGAACGAGCTGGGCCTCGAGAAGGGCAAGATCACGATCGTCGGCTTCGACTCCGGCGCAGCGCAGATCAACGCCATCAAGGACGGCACCATGGCCGGCGCCATCACGCAGGACCCGATCGGCATCGGCGCACAGGTCGTGCAGGCCGCCTACGACGCCGCCAACGGTGACTCCGTCGAGAAGTTCTACGACACCGGTTCGTACTGGTACGACAAGAGCAACATCGACGATGAGAAGATCGCGGCCGTGCTCTACGAGTGACACCGCAACGCTGAAGAAGCCCCTCACCTCCGGGTGGGGGGCTTCTTCGTTGCCAGGTGGGTGCGTATGGGGCGGAGTGGGGGTGGTACCTGGGTCAGACCCGACGGAGGAAGGTGAGCTGCGACGAGGGTTCGACGATGAGCTCCTGCAGCGCGGCGTTGAAGGGGACACCGGCGGGGGCGGAGAGATGGGCGTGGAAGGCCGCCTCATCGCGGTAGACCTCGTACACGAAGAAGCGGTCGGGATCGTCGACGAGCCGGGACGCGTCGAAGACGAGGTTGCCCTCCTCGGCGCGCACGACATCGGCGAACGCACGCAGCAGGGTGGCCACCATGTCCCCGGTGCCTGGTCGTGCAGTGAAGGTGGCATGCAGGACGGTCGGCTCTGACACGGTGTCTCCTCGGGGCTGTCGGATGCGGATGTGGATGCCCATGTGCATGCTCTTGTTCCGGCCCATGCTCGGGTTCAGGTGGAGAGCGTCAGCAGTCGGGCCGGTGTGGTCGCGAGCATCCGGTGCACCGCTTCGTCGCCGATCGCGTCGCGCAGGCGTGGGAGGTAGCGCTCGCCGAGGTAGGCGAGTCCTGGCATGCCGCCGTAGGCGACGTACCGCGTGCGACGAGCCACGTCGCCACCGAGCACGATCCGGTCCCCGGCGCCGCGCTCCACGACAGCGACCGTCAGGGCGAGCAGCTCGGCATCGGAGCGGGTGCGGGGTCGTGCGAAGCCGTCGTAGCCGAGGTGGGCTCCGCGTTCCGCGAGGGAGACGTGCAGGCCGGGATCGGGGTCGCGGTCGGCGTGTGCGAGCACGACGCGGTCGGCGGACACCCCCTCGGCCGCGAGCAGATCGAGCACCTCGTGAGCCGCCGTGCCGAATTCCAGGTGCACCATGACAGGCGCCCCCGTCGCGCGGTGCGCCTCGGCCACCGCGACCAGCGTGGTGCGCTCGAACGGGCTGATGCGCCAGTAGTCGGCGCCGCCCTTGAGCATCCCGGCGCGCACGGGCGCGCCGTCGGGCGCTGCGGCGATGGACACCTCTGGGGCCTCGAAGATCTCCGCATCGTCGGCGGGCATGCCGCGTGTGATGTCGGCGATGAAGAGGGCGGCCAGACGGTCGGCGGTCCACACCTGCATCGGATGGTCTGCGCCGTAGTGGGCTTCACGGTGTCGGCCGGTCGTCGCGACGATGTGCAGTCCGGTCGACGCACTGATCCGCGCCAGGGCGGAGGCGTCGCGGCCGACACCGAAGGGGGTGGCATCCACCATCGCCTCGAATCCGCTCGCCTGCAGCAGGGCCGCCTCTTCGCCCGAGGCCTTCTCGTCGTCGAGCTCGTCTCCCGGCAGCAGCGGTGACACCTGGAACAGGTGCTCGTGGTAGTCCACGCGCCCGAGCAGCGCCGGGGCGATGTCCCCGAGCACCGTGCGGACGACGGCGGACATCAGCGCACCGACTCCGCGGCCTCGGCGAGTCGCTCGACGGTCTCGGGTGTGAGATCGAGCTCGAACACGTCGGCGACGACCTGCGACCAGCCGTGGATGAAGTAGCGCCAGCCGTCGACCACGTGCAGGTCGCGAACCGTGGCCTGCGCTTCGGCCTGATGGAGGAACTCGAGCGAGCCGCGGTAGTTGAACTCCCACGCGTACGCGCCATCGGGGAACACCACCGCGTCGGTCAGGGGGGAGCCGGGGCGGTCCTTCCCGAGTCCCGTCGCATTGGCGATCACCGAGCCGGCCGGCGCAGCCGCGACGAGGGCATCGGCTTCTTCCGGCGTCGTGGTGACGACGTATTCGATCAACCCCTCACGGGTGCCGTGCTGGCGGTGCACCTCGCGCAGGTGGTCGAGCTTGTCCTGCGTGCGGGCGGTCACCGTGATCCTCGACGGGGAGTCGGGGCGTTCGGCGAGAGCCCAGCTGAGAGCGGTGCCCGAGCCTCCGGCCCCGAGGATCACGACCGCAGCCCCCGTGCGGGTGAAGTGGTCCGTGGGCAGGAAGTCGTTCAGCGCGAGGTCGACCGTGATCGGGTCCTTGGCCCTTCCCGACAGCGTCCGCCCCCGCTTGGAGATGCTGGAGATCTCGGAGCACGACACCGCGAACGGGTCGAGTTCGTCGAACAGGTCGGAGGCGGCGGCGAACACGTTCATCTTGTGCGTGGTCACCAGGGCCCCGCGGTGGTGCGGATCGTCGCGGATCTGCTCGACCATCGCGCGATACTGCGCGGGGTCGGCATCCATCGGCAGGTCGTGACCGACCAGGGTGCGCGTCGGCAGGTCGAGGATGTCGGCCCAGAGCGGGAACACCTTCATGATCGACGAGGAGGCGGTGGTCACCCCGACGAAGCCCATGTAGTCGGCGGCGACCGTCTCGGATCCGGAGGTCACGGTGTCGGCGGTGGTGGTCATCGGGTCTCCTCGGAGGCGGGGATTGGGACGGGATGCGCGGGCTCGCCGCCGGAGAGGACGGCGATCACGTCGGCGAGCGAGAGGGAGCCCATGTTGTCGACCGCCTGGGTGGTCTGCGCGCCGAGGTGCGGGGTCACGATGACCCGGTCGGCGAGCTCCGGCGCGAGCAGGGGACTCGCGTGCGCTGCGGTGTCCCCGTCGAGCGTGTCGGCCGCGTAACCGGCGAGCACGCCGTCGTGCAGTGCCCTGGCCACTGCGGCCTCGTCGACCAGGTCCCCTCGGGCAGTGTTGACCAGCACCGTGCCTGGCCGCATGCCGGCGAGGCGCTCCGCATCGACGAGTCGCTGGCCGCCCGGGGCGTGCAGAGTGATCACGTCGGCCGCGCGGAACAGGTCGTCGACCGAGGCGGGTTCCGCCCCGCGGGCGCGCACCACGTCGTCGGGCACGAACGGGTCGGCCGCGAGCACGCGCGGACCGAAGCCGCTCAGACGCGCAGCGACGCCCTGGCCGATCCGGCCGAAGCCGACGATGCCGACCGTGGCGGCGCCGAGCTCCCGTCCACGTCGAACCCCCCAGTCGCCCGCGCGCACCCGGCGGTCGCCGTCCGGCACGAACCGCAGCGCGGCCAGCATCAGACCGACCGCGTGATCGGCCACGGCGTCGGCGTTCGCGCCGGGGGTGTTCGTCACGGGGATGCCGCGATCGCGCGCGGCAGCGAGGTCGACCGACTCGGTGCCCACTCCGTAACGGGCGACGATCTTGAGCTTCGGGGCCGCGGCGAGGTGCGCATCGGTGATGGCGCCGGTTCCTGCGATCCAGGCATCGGCGCCGTGCAGCAGCGACCGCAGCTCGTCCATGTCGTGGTGCGCGGGCCCGCGGAGGACGCGGTGTCCGGACTGCGCTGCCCGCTCCACCAGATCGAGGTCGCCGTCCGAGAAGGATCGGCTGGTGACGAGGATCACAGCCATCAGCGCGGCCGTCCGGCGAACCACGGCGCGAGGGCCGCGTAGGCATCCGCGAACCGCGCGTGCCGTTCGGCGTACACGGCATGGCGGCCAGCATCCGGGGTGAACTCGGCGGTGACCTCGCTGAGGGCACGTGCTGCCGAGAAGTCGGTGATCCCGAGCCCGACCGCGGCCGTCACGGCGGCTCCGAGGCTGTTCGCCTCCTCGACGATCGTGCGGCGACGAACGGGAACTCCCCAGACGTCGGCGAGCACCGACAGGTACACGTCGCTCTGCGCTCCGCCGCCGACCGCATCGATGCGGTCGATCACGGCGCCCGACGCGCGGAATGCCTGGATGCAGCTGAGCAGGTTGAACGCGGTGCCCTCCAGCACGGCGCGAACGAGGTGGGCCCGACCGTGGTGCCGCGAGAGACCGACGAATGCGCCACGGGCGTCCGGGTCCCACATCGGGGAGCGCTCACCGAGCAGGTACGGGAGGAAGTAGAGGTCGTCGGTGTCGACATCGGCGGAGGCCTCGGC
>NZ_LSJW01000036.1:0-12483 GCF_001557335.1 Microbacterium sp. CCH5-D1 | reverse complement strand
GACCCATCCCGCCCATCCCCCGGCTGTAGGTATCCAGAGGCACGTCAGGGGCGAACGTGTTCTGCGGCTGCCGGGTCGACAGATGCATGTAGTCGTTCAGCCGGAAGCTCTGGATGTCGAACGTGGGATTGTTGGTGAGAACGCCCCAGGGATTGTCGTACACCTTCAGGCCGTCATGGACGCTCTCCACCGTGATCGAGGCCGCACCGTCCGAGATGATCCAGTGCAGCGGCGACAGCGGGAACTGCGCGCTGAACGAGATGTCGGCGAGGTTCACGGTCTCCAGCGCTTCCTTCACCTGCGCCACGGAGTCGAACTGCCCCAAGACCCACGGGATGAACTCGAAGGGGGTGACGTTGGTCGCCTCGGAATCCTCCGCCGGGTAGTACGCGTTGTCTGGGAAGTTGAGCCCGGCCATACCGAGCCCCTTCTCATTGACCGCGTCGTAGTACAGCGGGTACCCGTCCGAGATCGTCGCGATGCCGATGATCGCGTGATGCGTAGGCATGGACGCGAGTCGGCGGAACGGGAACGAGAAGTTCCTCGGCGTGATGGTGACCGTCTCGTTGTACGAGAACTCGAGATCGAGATTTCTCCCGAAGTAGTGGTCGACGGTGGTGAAGCTCAGTCCTGTGCACATCGTTCCCTCTCCGCTCCGGGGCCCGGTCGGGTCCTCGAACGGCCATGGTCGCACTCGTGGTCGCCCAGCGTAAGGGGGGTGACGCAAGCGCGAAGGAGGGCCTCCCGGCGCGGGAGGCCCTCCTTCGTGAAGCGGGAGCGGTGTCAGCTGGTGACGGTCCAGTCGAACTGGTCGCCGTACTGCTTCAGCCACTCGTCGACCGCGTCGGCTTCCTTGCCCTCGCCGTACTCGTTGACCACGAGGTCTTCGAGCGCACCGTACTGCTCGTCGTCGAGCTTGATCTTCTCGATCAGCTCGGCGGCCTCGGGGAACTCCTCGGCGAAGCCGTCGGTGCCCAGGAAGTGCAGGCCCTCGGCCTTGCCCATCGCACCCTTCGGGTCCTCGAGGTCCTTCACGGGGAAGGCGTCGTTGGCCCAGAACGGACGCCACAGCGTCACGACGATGTCCTCCTGCTTGTCGGTCGCGGTCTTCAGCTCGGTGAGCATCGCCGCGGTCGACGAGGTGACGAGCTCGTACTCGCCATCGAGACCGTACTCGGGCATCATCTTCTGCGTCTGGGCGGTGAGGCCCGCGCCCGGCTCGATGCCGTAGATCTTGCCGTCGAACTCGCCGCCCTTGCCCACGAGGTCTTCGATCGAGTTCAGCTCGGAGTACTCCGGAACCGCGAGGGTGAGCTTGGCGTTCTCGTAGTACTTGCCGAGGTCTTCGATGTCGTCACCGTACTTCTCCATGTAGGAGGCGTGAGTGAGTTCCGGCCACGCCGAAGGATAGATGTCGACGTCGCCCTGGGCGAGCCCGGTGTAGAGCGGGCCTGCCTCGGTGAGCGTCTTCATCTCGACCGTGTAGCCGATCTTCTCGAGCTGGTCCTGCAGCAGGTAGGCGGTGCTCAGCCCATCGGTCCACGAGGGCAGGAAGCCCAGCGTGATGGTGCCCTTGTCGTCGCCGCTGCCGTCGCCGCCGCCCGTGCCACCGGCGCCGTCGCTGCTGCAGCCCGCGAGGGTGAGCGCCGCTGCGGCGCCGAGTGCGGTGATTGCGAGGATCTTCTTCTTCATGTGATTTCTCTCTCTTGCGTTCCGTATGGGTGTTGTTCCGTAGGGGTGGAGCTTTCAGCGCACTCCGCCGCCGACGGCGTTGCGTCGCGGCGCGACCTCGGCGCGTTCCGCCGCAGCTGCGGCGTCCTGCTGCTCCGAGACCTCAGGAGTAGGAGCGGATGCTGTTCCGCCACCGTTTCCGCGCGGGGTGCGACGCCGCGCGAGCATGCCGAGCAGCGACGAGCGGTTCTCGCCCGGAGCTCCCAGCGCCGCGGTGACCCGGTCGAGGAAGACCGCGATCAACACGACACCGAGGCCGGCCTCGACGCCCTTGGGGATGTTGATGGTCGAGATCGCCTCGACCACCATCTTCCCGAGGCCGTCCGCCCCCGCCATTCCGGCGATGACCGCCATGGACAGGGCGAGCATGATGACCTGGTTGACGCCGGCCATGATGGTCGGCATCGCGAGCGGAAGCTGGATGCCGCGGAGGATCTGGCCCGGCTTCGCGCCGAACGCCTGACCGGCCTCGACGGTCTCGGAGTCGACACCGCGGATGCCCAGCTCGGTCAGACGCACACCTGGGGGCAGGGCGAAGATCACGGTCGCCACGAGGCCGGGCACCACGCCGATGCCGAAGAACACGATCGCCGGGATCAGGTACACGAAGGCCGGCATGGTCTGCATGAAGTCGAGCACGGGCTTGAGCACGGCGCGGACGGTGGCGTTGCGCGCCGACCAGATGCCCAGCGGCACGGCGATCAGCACCGCGATGATGGCGGCGACGAGCACGAGCGCCAGGGTCTGCATCGCGGGAACCCACAGGTCCATCCCGACGATCAGTCCGAACGACACGACCGTGCCGATCGCGAGCTGCCACGAGCGCACGACCCAGGCGATGAGCGCGGCGATCACGATGATGACCACGAAGTTCGGGGCGAGCAGGATGCTCGTGAGGCCGTCGACGAGGAAGCTCATCACGAACGAGATCACGTCGAGCAGACCGTCGAGGTTGTCCTTGACCCAGTCGACGACGGACTCGATCCAGGTTCCCACGGGGATGCGGAAGCCATCCATCAGCGCACCTCCTCCGTCTCGACCTGGGCTCCTGAGCTTGTCGAGGGGCCCGGGTCGGCGGTCCACCCGTCATCGAGCACCGCATCGATCTCGGCCTGCGGCATCGGCATCAGCGGAAGCGTGATCTCCTCGGTCGCGCCGGGTCCGGGACCGAGGGCGGCGAGCAGCGTCACGCGCGGGATCACCCCGACCAGACGGCCTTCGGCATCCGTGACCGCGAGCGGCAGGGGAGACTCGACGGCCGGCACGAACAGGTTCATGAGCACGTCGTCCTCCCGCACGCTCTGCAGCACGGGCTTGATGATCGAGTCGAGCGTGGTCGCTCCGTTGCGCACGAGCTTCACCGCGTCACGGTCGGTGACGACACCGATGAGCTGCCGGTCCTTGCCGACCACGTACGTGGCCGACATGTAGGCGTCGCGCATCTGACGCAGGGCGGTGCGGGGTCCCGCGGTGTGCGGCACGACGGGGCGCGGGCGCTCCATCACGTTGGCCGCGGTGAGCACGCGGGCACGGTCGACGTCCTGCACGAACTGCTCGACGTAGTCGTTGGCCGGGTCCATCAGGATGTCTTCCGGTGTGCCGATCTGCACGATGCGGCCGTCGCGCATCACGGCGATGCGGTCACCGAGGAACATGGCCTCGTTCAGGTCGTGCGTGATGAACACGATGGTCTTCTGGAGCTTCTGCTGCAGTTCGAGCAGCTGTTCCTGCATCTCGCGCCGGATCAGGGGGTCGAGCGCGCTGAACGCCTCGTCCATCAGCAGGATGTCGCTGTCGGCGGCGAGCGCGCGGGCGATGCCGACGCGCTGCTGCATACCGCCGGAGAGCTCGGACGGGAGCTTCTCGCCCTGTCCCTCGAGTCCGACCAGCGAGAGGATCTCCTCCGCCTTCGCCAGGCGATCGGCCTTCGGGGTGCCCTTGAGCTCGAGCGGGTAGGCGACGTTCGCGGCGACCGTACGGTGCGGCAGCAGGGCGAAGTGCTGGAACACCATCGAGATGCGGTCGCGACGGATCTCACGGAGTCGCGACGACGGGATACCGGTGATGGGGTCGCCGTTCACGGTGACGGTGCCGTCGGTGACGTCATGCAGCCCGTTGAGCATGCGGATGATGGTGGACTTGCCGGATCCCGACAGGCCCATGATGACGAAGATCTCCCCGCGGTTCACGGAGAAGCTGGCGTCGATGACCGCGGCGGTGCCGGCATCCGCGACGGCGGTTCGGCTCTCACCGGCCTTCAGCCGACGGACGGCGGCGTTCGGATTCTTACCGAAAACCTTGTACAGATTGCGCGCTTCGAGAGCGATTTCGGACACGTTTCCCCTGCGGCTCGCCTTCGGGTGGCTGAGCCTGCTTCGGTTACGCCCGGGTGATCCCCTCAAGGCCGTTCGACATGTCTGCTGTGGCGGCACGGACGGCGGATTTCGGATCCACCGCGATAGAGCATCGACCGTACGTCCACGCCTCTTCGCAGCACAGCTCATCGAAAGAAGGACGTGGTCGCGGACTGGTCTTCGGGCCGTCAGGCCCACAGACCAACGTAACGAAATGGCCGATCAGGGGCAAATCCCGGTCGCGCGGGGTGGCCTCGTTTCGGTGGCTGACCGGGGGATTGCACGGGTATTCAACAATCCCTCCCGCGGTGGTTCCGCGGTCAGGAATCCGAGGTCTGCGCGCTCCGGATGCTGCGTGTGACGGTGAATTTCGGGGTGCGTTCGACCTGCTCGGTCGACCCCACCAGCCGGGTGAGTTCAGGGCGATAGGCGAGGGAGGAGTTGTACACCGTGAAGAGTTCTCCGTCGGGCCGGAGCACACGCGCCGCGGCCTCGAACAGCCGCGTCGCCGCTCCCGTGTGCACGCTCGCGCCGAGGTGGAACGGCGGGTTCAGGAGCACCGCGTCGAAGGAGGCATCGGGAAGCGCGGAGCCGGCGTCGTCGTGGGTGACCGTGACCCTGTCGGCGACTCCGTTCGCAGCCGCCGTCGTGCGGGCGGATGCCACTGCAGCGGCAGACCGGTCGGTGGCCGTCACCTGCGCTTCGGGGTGCGCGAGGGCATAGGAGACGGCGAGCGCCCCGGTGCCGCAGCCGAGGTCGAGCACACGTCGGGCCGCAGTGTCGTGAACGACTCCGGAGGAACGTCCGTCTTCCGGCCCGCTCCGGTGCGAATCGCGCCGATCCGGGGCATTCTTGCCGAGTTGCGCACCGGTCAGGCCGAGCACCTCCAGCAGCACTCGGGTTCCGATGTCGAGGCGCGGCCCCGCGAACGCGCCTCCGTGGGCGACCAGCGTCAGCCCGTCGTGCTGCGCCGCCACCGGGAACGGCCGGTCCGCGGCGGCGGGGCGCGGCTCCGTGGCCACGATCAGTCGCGACTTCCGCTCGGCGCGTTGAGCCTGCACGTGCGCGAAGCTCCGCCCCAGCACCTCGTTCTGACCGAGGGACATGTGCTTCACGCGGCCTCCGGCGACGAGCACCACGTCGGGAGCAGCCCAGCGGGCCACGGCGTCGGCGATCTCCACGAGTTCCGCGAGCGACTTCGGCAGCTGCAGCAGCACCAGTTTCGCGCCGGTGAGCAGGTCGGCATCGAGCTCGTGCGGGTGGAACAGTCGGCCGAAACCCAGACCATCCGTCTCACGCTCGGCGGGTTGCCCCGCGACGCGCCCTGCCCCATTGAGGTCGTCTCCGTTTCGGCCGGAAGCACCCGCAAGCCCGAGCTCTTCCGCATTGCGCTGCAGTGCCAGGCGACCGGTCGCGAGGTCCTGATGCACCCGGATGCCGTGGCGCCCTCCCGCGGCAAGAGCGAGCGTGATCGCGCCGTACTCGTCGCCGATGACGACCATCTCGGAGCCGTCCACGTCGAGCGCGAGCGCCCGTTCCACGAGCAGCAGGTCGGTCGCGTCATATGCCTGCAGGTTGTCCGCCTCGACGTCGGGCCAGCGGCGCAGGCGACTGTAGGGGAACTCCGGCACCAGCCCACTGTACGCGGGCGTCGTAAGGATTTCGCATGTGTTGTTTTCGCCCGATTCACGACTTTGTGAATCGGGCGTACGCTCCCGCGCATGACCACCGTCATCGCCACCCGCAATCTCACGAAGCACTACGGCCACACGCACGCACTCGACGGCCTCGATCTCACCGTCGAGCAGGGCCAGGTGCACGGGTTCCTCGGCCCGAACGGCGCGGGCAAGTCGACCACCATCCGCATCCTCCTCGGCCTCGCGCGGCGCACCGGGGGTGAGGTCGAGGTCTTCGGCGAAGGCCCCTGGGATCGCGCCGTCGACCTGCATCGACGCATCGCCTACGTGCCAGGAGACGTCAGCGTCTGGCCGAACCTGTCCGGGGGCGAGGCCGTCGACCTGCTCGCACGACTGCGCGGCGCCCGTGCGAAGGACGCCGCCTACCAGCACGAGAAGAAGCGCCTGATGGACGCGTTCCAGTTCGACCCGCGCAAGAAGGGCCGCGCCTACTCGAAGGGCAATCGGCAGAAGGTCGCTCTAATCGCGGCGTTCGCCGTGCCTGCCGACCTCTACATCCTCGATGAGCCGACCAGCGGACTCGATCCCCTGATGGCGGTCATCTTCCAGCGTGAAGTGGCCCGCGCCCACGCGAACGGCGCGACCGTGCTGCTGTCGAGCCACATCATGAGCGAGGTCGAGCAGCTGTGCGACCGGGTGTCGATCATCCGCGCGGGCCGCGTCGTGGAGGCGGGAACCCTGGCGGAGCTGCGTCATCTCACCCGCAGCGACGTGTCGTTCGCCTCCGCCGGCGCCACCCTCGAACAGGTCGGCCGCATCCCGGACGTGCACGACCCCGTGCAGCAGGGCGACCGCATCCGCCTCTCCGTCGACAGCGATCGCACGGCGACGGTTCTCCCCGCACTCGCCACCCTCGGCATCAGCGACCTCCGCGTCGCCCCGCCCTCGCTCGAGGAGCTGTTCCTGCGCCACTACGGCGATGACCTCGCCGGCCTCGAAGCGGCCGAAGACGGCGAGGCGGAGCACGAAGTGCCTTCCACCCGCCGCGCACTGAAGGACCGTGCGTGATGACCACGTTCGGCGTGCTGCTGAGACAGCGACTGCGCCGCGATCGGCTGCAGCTCGCGCTGTGGATCGTCGGTACGGCCCTGATGGCCTTCGCCGGATACGCCGGTGTCAGCCAGTCGTACTCGACTCTTGCCGACCGGCAGAACATCCTCGCCGCCGCGCTCGCGAATCCGGTGATCCTGATGTTCCGCGGGCTGCCGTCCGGCACGTCCGAAGGGGCGTTCCTGGCTTTCGAGGTGCTGCCGTGGCTGGCGTTCCTCGCCGCCCTCATGAGCACATTCCTCGCCGTGCGGCACACCCGGGGCGACGAGGAGGCGGGACGGGCTGAGCTCGTCTGGGCCACCCCCGCCGGGCGCCGCCTTCCGACGGTCGCGACGATCGCGCACGGGGTCCTCGCGAACGTCGCCCTGGCCCTGCTCACGGTGCTCGCGCTGGTCGCCACCGGCCTTCCGCTCGCAGGATCGGTCCTGGCGGGGGCCGCAGCGGCGTCCTGCGGCATCGCGTTCCTCGGCGTCGGCCTCCTCGCGGCGCAGCTTCTGCGCACCTCTCGAGGCGCGAACTCCCTGACGGTCTGGGCGCTCGTGGCGATGTTCCTGATCCGCGGCATCGGCAACGCGGCGGGCACCCCGAGCGACGATCTCACCCGCATGACGAGCGCGTGGCCGGCGTGGCTGTCCCCCTTCGGGTGGGTGGAGCAGTCCCGCCCCTACGACTCCGACCTGGTCTGGCCGGTGCTGCTCGGCCTGGCCTTCGGACTCGTGCTCGCCGGCGCATCCGTCGCCCTGCAGTCGATGCGAGACATCGATGCGAGTTTCGTCGCGGAGCGCCCCGGCAGGGTCTCGGCACGGCCCGCGCTCGCCTCGCCGCATGCCCTGGTGTGGCGGCTCACGTCCGGGGCGATCGTGGGGTGGGCGGTCGGCGGAGCGATCACCGGCATCCTCGCCACCACCCTGAGCGGACTGGTCGACCGGATCTCGGGCGAGAACCCGGCCGTGGCCGACATCCTGACCAAGATCGGCGGAGCGACAGGCGGGCTCGACGAGGTCGTGGTCACCGTGTTCTTCACCCTTCTCGGCATCCTCGCCGCGTGCTGCGCCGTGCAGATCGTGGTGCGCGCACGGCAGGAGGAGGCGCACAGCACAGCCGAGGCCGTGCTGGCGACCCCGGTCGTTCGTGTGCGCTGGCTCGCCGACTACGTGATCGTCGGCGTGGTCGCGGTGCTGATCGTGGTCGCCGCCGCGGTGCTCGCCGGGTGGGTCGGCATCCGGGTGAACGGCGGCGCTGAATCGCTGTACCGCATCGTGGCGGTGGCGGGGCTCGGCCAGGCGTTCGCCGCATCGGTCTTCGCCGTCCTCACCGCGCTCGTCTTCGTGCTGCTCCCCCGCGCGACGACGGCCGTATCGTGGAGCCTCGTCCTGCTGGCGACCCTGTTCGGGATGTTCGGTCCGTTGTTCGGACTGCCGGAATGGACGATGAACCTCTCGCCCTTCGGGGTGACCCCGGTGGTGGACGGCAGCGGCGTGGATGTGCGCGGCCTGTGGTGGCTCGTGCTCGCCCTGGTCGCGGGAGGCGCAGGAGCCCTGACCCTGATGCGACGCCGTGAGCTCGCCCCCGGAGCCTAGGAGGAGCACGATGCCTGACGACCGCGACGCACCCTCGCCCGACTCCCACCGCGGGACGGAACCCGCCGAGCAGGCCGCCGCCATGATGACCGCCGCTGGGATGCCGCGAATGCCTGCGCGCGTGATGATGGCGCTGATCGCCGCTCCCGAGGGCGGGTACACGGCCGCGCAGCTCGGCGAGCGTCTGGGCGTCTCGGCCGCTGCCGTCTCCGGCGCGGTGCGCTACCTGCAGCAGCTGCACTTCATCCAGCGTCGATCGCGCCCCGGCGACCGGCGCGACCGCTACGAGTTCGTGCACGATCCGTTCTACAGCTCGATCGTCGGGAACATGCCGGTGTACTCGCGCCTTTCCGAGTACATCGACGAGATCGCCGCGGAGCACGACGACGATCAGGGCGCCCACGACCGCGCGATCGAGCTCGCCGAGTTCTTCCGCTTCCTCTCCACCCGCATGCTGCAGATCGTCGAGGACTGGCGCGCCCTCCGCCGCGACTCCTGACCCTCGCCCCACACCCACACCCACACCCACACCCACACCCACACCTTCCTCGCACACCCGCACCCGCGCCCGCGCACTCCTGCCAAAACGGAGACCATTCGTCCGCGCCCGGCGTGTCTCCCCGGAGGCGGATACCAACGCGCCGAGCGGGCACCGGATGGTCTGGGTTTTGGCACCAGCGACGAGCCCCTTGACACCCGCGTGAGTTATATGGTTACTTAGTCAAGTAACTAACCCACGAACCACGCGGAGGACTCGTGATCGAAGAAGGCAAGCCGCTCTTCCTCCAGATCGCCGAGCAGATCGAGGACTCGATCGTCGACGGCACACTCAGCGAGGAGGCGCAGGCTCCTTCCACCAACGAGCTCGCCGCGTTCTACCGGATCAATCCCGCCACCGCAGCGAAGGGAGTCGCCATGCTCACCGACAAGGGAGTGCTCTACAAGCGCCGAGGCATCGGCATGTTCGTCGCCGACGGTGCCAGGGAGCTGCTCCTCGGCGAGCGCCGCGCCGCGTTCGCCGATCGCTACATCGACCCGCTCCTCGCCGAAGCCCGCACGCTCGGGCTGGGCGCGGAAGATCTCGCGGCACTGCTCAGGCAGCGCGCCGCACTGACCATCGACGCAGAAGGGAAGACCCCCGCATGACCGCCGTCATCGAGGTGCAGAACCTCACCAAGCGCTACAAGGAGAAGCGAGCACTCGACAACGTGTCGCTCGCCATCGAGGGAGACGCGATCTACGGCCTCCTCGGCCGGAACGGTGCAGGCAAGACCACGCTCATGTCCATCCTCACCGCGCAGAACTTCGAATCATCCGGAACCATCAAGGTCTTCGGCGAGCACCCGTACGAGAACGCGCACGTGCTCAGTCGGATCTGCTTCGTCCGCGAGAGCCAGAAGTATCCGGACGACGCGTACCCCAAGCACGCTTTCAAGGCTGCGAGCCTGTTCTTCCCGAACTGGGACCAGGCGCTCGCCGACGAGCTCATCGCCGAGTTCCAGCTGCCGATGAAGCAGACGATCAAGAAGCTCTCGCGCGGCCAGCTGTCCGCGGTCGGGGTCATCATCGGTCTCGCCTCGCGCGCCGAGATCACCTTCTTCGACGAGCCGTATCTCGGTCTCGACGCGGTCGCCAGACAGATCTTCTACGACCGACTGGTGGAGGACTATGCGGAGCATCCGCGCACGATCATCCTGTCCTCGCACCTGATCGACGAGGTGTCGAACCTCATCGAGAAGGTCATCGTGATCGACGATGGGCGCATCCTGCTCAACGAAGACACGGATGCGGTCCGCGAACGCGCCGTGACCGTGGTGGGCGACGCCGCCAAGGTCGATGCCTGGGTGGGTGCGCGGGAAGTGCTGCACCGGGAGTCGCTCGGCCGGGTCGCGTCGGTCACCGTCCTCGGTGCCGTGTCGTCGGAGGATCGCGCCGAGATCACCGCGTCAGGACTCGACCTCGCACCCGTCTCGCTGCAGCAGCTGGTCGTGCGGCTCACGCAGAAGGTCGCGACCGATTCCACGAGAGAGAACGCAGCGAAAGAGGAGGTGCGCTGATGCGACGCACATTCAACGTCGTCCGCCTGCAGCTGATCAACAAGGGCACCTTCGTCTGGTACCCGCTGATCATCCTCGCGGCTGCCGTCGTGATCTCGATCATCATCTACGCGATGATCCCGGTCGACACCCCCAAGTACGGCGGCGGAGGCCAAGCGCCCCTCTGGTACTTCTTCGCGATCGGCATGTCGGCGATGACCCTGACCTTCCCGTTCTCGCAGGCCATGAGCATCACCCGCAGGGAGTTCTTCTTCGGCACGATGCTCACGGCAGTCCTCGGCAGCGCCCTCATGGGAATCCTGTTCCTGATCGGCGGCGGCATCGAGGTCGCCACGAACGGCTACGGCGTGAACGGCTACGTCTTCTACCTGCCGTGGCTGTGGGACGCCGGGCCCCTCGGCGCCTTCGTCGTCTACTTCACACTCGCCCTGTTCTTCTTCGTGCTCGGGTTCACGGGCGCCACGATCTACAAGAGCTGGGGGCAGCTGGTCCTGCTCATCGTGGGCATCGGGCTGGCGCTGGTGCTCATCGGCCTCGTCTTCCTGGCGACCCGGCTCGACCTGTGGAACCACGTCGGCGCCGCGATCATGGACCTCGGGGCGGTGGGACTGGCGCTGTGGGGTCTCGTGCTCACCGCGGTCTTCACGGGAGTGTCGTTCCTCGCGTTCCGCAGGACCATCCCCTGATCCTCCGCGAGAGAACACGAATGCCGCGACCGCACTCCCCGTGCGGTCGCGGCATCGTGGCTTTCGTCAGCGGATCCCCCTAGCCTCGGAGCACGGCGGAAGCAACCGGGTGCCGAAGAGCCGCGACGGTCACTACGCTCGGTGCGCGTGAAGATCCCTCCCCGTCTGCGGGCCCGCCGTTCGGGTGTCGCCCGCTCGCTGCATGAAGCAGTGCTCCCCGCGCGGCTCCTGCTCGTCGCGAAGACGATGCTCGCGGTCGGGCTGGCCTGGGCGATCGCACCGCACATGCCCGGTGTCACCGACGAGTACCCCTACTACGCTCCGCTCGGCGCGCTGGTGAGCATGTATCCGACCTTGATGGGCTCGGCGAGATCGAGTCTGCAGACCTTGCTCGGGCTGGCCACCGGAATCGGCCTGGCGACCCTCATCGTGATCACTGTGGGCCCGACGTGGTGGTCGATCCCTCTCGTCGTCGGGCTCGGCGTGCTCGTCTCGGGAACGGGATGGTTCGGCGTCGGTCGCGAGTACGTGCCGATGGCCGCCCTCTTCGTGCTGATCATCGGCGGGCAGAAAGCCGACGACTACTCGCTCGGGTATCTGACGCAGATGGCGGTCGGGGTGGTCGTCGGCCTGGTGGTGAACCTGGTCATCGCGCCGGCGCCGCTCACCTTGGCAGCGGCCGGACGGGTGGCCGACTTCCGCGAGCAGCTGGCCGCGCATCTGCACGACATCGGCTCGGCGGTCTCGGAGTCGTGGCCTCCCGAGCACGAGCAGTGGGCTGATGACGCGGCCTCGCTGGCCGATACCTCCTCGGAGTTGAGGGCGGCCCTGACCGAAGCGGAGGAGAGTCGCCGCGGCAATCCTCGCGCCAAGGGACACCGCTCATGGATCCAGCAGAGCCACGATGAGCTCGCCGCCCTCGATCGCATCGGCCACCTCATCCGCGACATCGCCGACGAGATCGCCGACACCATCTGGGAGCGGCCGGCAGGGCTCGCGCTCGACCCCGCCCTCCCGGGTCCGCTGTCGGCCGCGTGCCATGCGGTGGCCGAAGTGATCGCGCACGGCGATGCCTCCTCGAGCGAGGATCACCGCGTGCGCGCCGAGGCGGCGCGGGCGATCCGGCTGCTCCTCGAGACCGTCGACGACCGCACGGTCGACGTCCGACGGTCGATGGGTCCGGGAGTGCTCACCGCGATGCACCTGCGACGCATCCTGATCCTGAGCGGTACAGGCTCCCCCTCCGAGAAGAGGGAAGAGGAGGTCGAGTAGCCGCGTCAGATGGTGTCGTCGGCGGCGATCACATCCACCTGCCAATAGCGGCCATC
>NZ_LSJW01000035.1:0-895 GCF_001557335.1 Microbacterium sp. CCH5-D1 | reverse complement strand
CAGCGAGTTCGCCCTGGTGAACCTCGATCGCGCGGAACTCGAGGCCAGGCAGGCGAGAGGCGAGTCGCGGCTCTCCCTCACCATCAGCGCCCTCAAGCACACGTCGACCCATCTCTCCGCTGCGCAGCTCGGGATCACGCTGACGACCCTGCTCACCGGGTACACGATGGAGCCGGCGCTGTCGAACCTGCTGCGTCCGACGTTCATCGCCTGGAGCATCCCCGAGGCGGCCGTCACCCCGATCGCGACCATCGTGGCGATGCTGGTGGCGACGGTGCTCTCGATGATCCTCGGTGAGCTCGTCCCGAAGAACTTCGCCCTCGCGCTGCCTCTGGCCACTGCGAAGCTCGTGATCCCGTTCCAGATCGCCTTCACGACCGTGTTCAAGCCGGCCGTCGTGGTGCTCAACGGCAGCGCGAACGGCGTGCTGCGCAGTATGGGCATCGAGCCGAAGGAGGAGCTCTCGGGGGCCCGGAGCGCTGAGGAGCTCTCCTCTCTCGTGCGCCGTTCCGCCAGCGCCGGTCTGCTGGAAGCCGATACAGCGACGCTCCTCGACCGCACGCTCACCTTCGCCCGGCTGACCGCCGCCGATGTGATGACGGCGCGTCCGAGCATGCATGCGATCGCGGCCGGCGACTCCGCCGACGACGTCATCCAGCTCGCCCGACGCACCGGGCACAGCCGTTTCCCGGTGTACGACGACGACCTGGACGACATCACCGGTGTCGTCCACCTCAAGGCGGCCATCTCCGTGCCTCGAGAGCGTCGGACCGAGGTTCCTGCCGGCGCGCTGGCGACGGAACCGCTCCGGGTGCCGGAGACCGTGCACGTCGACGCCCTGATCGCCGAGCTGCGGGCACGCGGCTACCAACTGGCCGTCGTCGTCGACGAGTAC